>JAKAUG010000043.1 GCA_021827805.1 Bacillota bacterium
GCCAGCCCATGGCGTCCACCGATGGGACCACGCCGCCCGAGCGCTCCGACACCGTCACCGCGGCCCTGCCTCTGGCCGACCGCCGTCTTGGCCGCACCAGCGCATTCCGCGAGCACCTCGCGGCCATCGCCCACCGCCAGCCGCACCGCCCCGGCCCTCGCCGACCCGATCCAACCGAGTTCTGACGCCATGGCACGCCGCGCCTGGTGGCACGGACGAACAACGTCCTGGAGGTCGGGCCAGGGCACGCGAACAGCACACAAGGCGCGACATCGTCGCAGCGGGCGAGACGGTGGTCGCGGGATAGGAGTCCTTGAGAACTCGGAACTGCTCCGCGAGATGGCCCAAGCCCTTGCCGTCGCAGACGATCGCGACGGGATCAGCTCTGTGTCAGGTTTCGGACCAGAGCGGCCGCATCGGGAAGGCTTTCAACGCCCTGGGTCAGGATCTTGCGGCCGCCGCGACGCGGTTCACCGTGCTTGACCGCATAGGTGAGGTGTGGGGGCAGGGTGATGCGACAAACCGAAGGCCGTGCATGCCTGCCCTCCATGGGGCGGCCGATGGTCTGGATCTGGCCCCTCGGTCGCTCCGGCCATGGGCGAGTGCTGGGCTGCGTCCCTGTGTTCTCCGACCTCTCTGGCCCTCGGACGGGCGCCACGGCAGGGGGCAGGCCCCGTGGAGCGGAAGTGGCCGCCGCGGAGGTGCGCGGATGGCCAAGAGATCGGTGGCCACTGCCCCGAGCCTCGGGCCGGCCGCGGTGATCCTCTTCGGAGCCACGGGTGACCTGGCCCGCCGCAAGCTTCTGCCAGCCCTGTTCGGTCTCTGGCGCTCCCGCACGCTTGCGCCGGAGTCGCGCATCGTGGGCTTTGCCAGCGAGCCGTACGACGCCGACGCCTATCGGCGGCTGGTGGAGGACGCCCTGGGCCAGGAGGCCTTGGGGACCACGGAGGAGCGCACCCTGTTCTGCCGCCTGCTGACGTACCTGGGCGGCGACTTCGCGGTACCGGCGGACTATGCCCGGCTGCAGGCGGACCTGGAGGGCGCGCCTCCCGACCGGCTCTTCTACCTGGCGGCCCCGCCTCCCACCTATCCGGCCATCGTGGAGCGACTCGGTGCCCAGGGGCTGGCACGGTCGGTCTCCGGGGCCGTGACGCGCATCGTGATCGAGAAGCCCTTCGGCTCCGATCTCCCCAGCGCCCAACAGCTCAACCGGCGGCTGCACCGGCATTTCCGGGAGGAGCAGATCTTCCGCATCGACCATTACCTGGGCAAGGAGACCGTGCAGAACCTCCTGGTTCTGCGCTTCGCCAACACGCTGCTCGAGCCGGTCTGGAACCGCAACTATGTATCCCAGGTCCAGATCACCGCCGCCGAGACGCTGGGCGTGGAACACCGCGGGGTGTACTACCAGGGCGCGGGTGCCCTGCGCGACATGGTCCAGAACCACCTGCTCCAACTGCTGGCGCTGGTGGCCATGGAGCCTCCGGTGGCCTTTCGCGCGGACGACGTGCGTGATCAGAAGGTGGCGGTCCTGCGGAGTATCCACCCCCTGACCCCATACCAGGTGCATTCCCAGGTCGTGCGCGGGCAGTACGCCTCTGGCATCGTGGCCGGCCAGCCGGTTTGCGGTTACCGCCAGGAGCCGGGGGTGGACCCGGCCAGCCGGGTGGAGACCTTTGTCGCGGCGCGGCTTTTCGTGGACAATTGGCGCTGGGCCGGTGTGCCCTTCCTGCTGCGCACGGGCAAACGCCTGGCGCGGCGCACCACGGAGATCGCGGTGGAGTTTCAACGCCCGCCCCAGACCCTCTTCGCGGACACGATGGCCCAGGGGAAGCTGGAGCCCAACACGCTGGTCATGCGGATCCAGCCGCAGGAGGGGATCTTTCTCCGCTTTGGGGCCAAGGCGCCGGGGCAGGACATCCGGGTTGTGCCGGTCGAGATGGATTTCGGATACGGGGACAGCTTCGGCGCGACCACCGGCGGCGAGGCCTATCCGCGACTGGTGCTCGACGCGCTGCGCGGGGACGCCACGCTCTTCATCCGCGCCGACGAGGCGGAGGCGGCCTGGCGCCTGGTGGACTCGATCCGAGCCGGCTGGGACGCTGACCGGGGTGGCGGGCGGGAGCCGGCCAGCTATGTCGCCGGCTCCTGGGGGCCCGCGGCGGCAGGTCGCCTGCCGGGCCGCAGGCACCGCTGGCGCCAGGACTGACGGGCTCGGGCTCGGATGCCGCGGCTCCCGCAGCCGCGAGGCAAGAGGGTGGAACGATGTCATACCGCAGCCGGTTCGCTGACGGGCACATCGACAGGCTCTTCGCGGCCATCCTCACGCTGCAGAGCCCGGACGAGTGCTATCGCTTCTTCGAGGACCTGTGCACCGTGGGAGAACTGCACGCCATGGCGGAACGGCTGCACGCGGCGGAGTTGCTCGATGCGGGGGAGACCTACGAGGAGATCGTGGCGCGCACCGGTATGAGTTCGGCCACGATCAGTCGCATCAAACGCTTCCTGCGGTATGGGGCCGACGGTTACCGCCTGGCGCTGGACCGCCTCAAGGAGCGCCCGCGTCCCGAGGACACGCGCGGCTGAGGCGATCGGCCGCGACCCGCGGCCTCGCGACACCGTCTCCCGGCCGGGGCGTTGGGGTCAGAGTGTCTGGCGCGTGAGGCGCGGCCGCTGTTTGACGTCGTCAGCCGCAGATGCTAGACTCGCGGGCAAACGCCCGGCGGCGGGCGCTCAGGGAAGAAGAAGCCATTCGCTTCTCACCGGTCGGCTTCGGTCAGACCGGTTCTTCGACAGAGCCCAGGGGGTTTTTGTCGGCGGATGGCGCGTCCGCCGACTTTTCGTTGTCCGGGGGGGTAGGCGCATCAGCAGAGATCTGAGGGTTAACCAGGAGATCCGGGCTCGCGAGGTTCGGCTTGTGGACGACGAGGGTCACCAGCTCGGTGTGATGGTCACCCGTGAGGCGTTGCGATTGGCCACCGAGCGGGGCCTGGATCTGGTCGAGGTCGCGCCCATGGCGTCGCCCGTTGTATGCCGCATCATGGACTATGGGCGCTTCCGCTACGAGCAGGACAAGCGGGAACGCGAGGCGCGCAAGAAGCAGCACGTGACCGAGGTCAAGGAGTTGGTCCTGCGCCCGAACATCGACGAGCACGACCTGCTCATCCTGGCGCGCAAGGCGGAGCACTTCCTGCGCGACGGGGACCGTCTGAAGCTCACCATGCGCTTCCGCGGGCGCGAGATCGTGCACGCGGATCTGGCTCGCAAGGTCTTCAGCCGCCTGGTGCAGATCCTGGCGGCGGTGGGTCAGGTGGAGAGTGACGGACGGCTGGAGGGCAGGACCCTGATCATGACCATGGGACCGCGACCCGAGGTCCTGCACGCCCTGCGTCAGGAATCCAAGGCGGCCGCTCCGAGCGGAGCACAGGAGTAGCACTGCAGCGGGGAAGAGGTGCCCGGTTGCCCAAGATGAAGACCCACAGCGGCGCGTCCAAGCGGCTCCACTTCACCGGCACGGGGAAGATCCGCCGCGCGCACGCGTTCCACCAGCACAACTTCCGGCACAAGACCACGCAGCAGAACCGCAGACTGCGCCAGGGGGCCCTGGTGGGACCCACCGAAGCGGCACACGTGCGTCGTATGCTGCCGTACGGCTAGCCCGTACGGTCGGCCGGGATCGGCTCATCGGTTCGGGGAAGGGGAATGACCCATGCCGCGTGTCAAAAGGGGTGTGACCGCGCGCCGTCGTCACCGGAGGGTGCTGCGGCTGACGCGGGGGTTCTGGGGCGGGCGGCACCGCCTGTACCGCACGGCGCGCGAGGCGGTGCTCCATTCGCTGAGCTACGCCTACCGGGATCGGCGCAACCGCAAACGTGACTTCCGTCGGCTGTGGATCGCGCGCATCAACGCCGGTGCGCGTCAGTTCGGGCTCTCGTACAGCCGCTTCATGAACGGACTGAAACGCTCCGGCACGGTCCTGAACCGCAAGGTCCTGGCGGACATGGCCGTCCGTGACCAGGACGGCTTCGCGCAACTGGTCGCCCGGGCCCGGGCGTACCTGTAGATCATGGCCGAGCACCCCCGCGGCGTGAGCAGCCGCCGGCACCCCGTGGTGACGGCGGTTCTGGCTCTGCGCCGCGGGGGCCCCGGGCGCGCGGACGGGGCCTGCCTGGCCGAGGGCCCGCACCTGGCCGAGGAGGGACTGGCGGCAGGGTGGCTTCCGGTGCTCATCTGCGCCACGCCGCGGGCCGCCCGTCGCCACGCCTCCCTCGTGCGCATCCTGGAACGGGCTTTGCCGGAACCGGCCCGGCATCCCCAAGACCTGCCCCGGGGGCTGTGGTCGCTATCCGATGCGGTCTTTGCCGCGATCTCGGCCACCGTGGCCCCCCAGGGTCTGGCGGTCGTCTTCGTGCCCCCCGCAACTCGGACGCCTGCGCGGCCACCGTTGGTCCTGGCTCTGGACGGGGTGCAGGACCCCGGGAACGTCGGCACGCTGGCACGTGCCCTGCTCGCCTTCGGGGGTGCGGGATCGGCGCTCCTGCTCGGGCCAGGATCGGCGGATCCCATGGGAGACAAGGCCCTGCGCGCCTCGGCGGGCGCCGCCTTCCGCCTGCGACTCGAGCGCGTTCACGATCTCGCCGACAGCCTGCGGGGGTTGGCCGCTCAGGGACAGCGCCTGTGGGCCCTGGTACCACACGGGGGCGTGCCTCTGTCGGAGGCTCCCCTGGCGGGATCCACGGTGCTCGTGGTGGGGGGGGAGGGGCAGGGGGTCTCGCCCGCGGTGCGGTCCGTGTGCGCGGGTCTGAGCATCCCCATGCCCGGTCCAATCGAATCCCTGAATGCGGCCCAGGCCGGGACCCTGGCCCTGTATGCCTTCTGCCAGGCTACCCGGTCACACTGAGCGCTGTGGTCGGCGGTGCCGCGGGCACCGAGAGACAAGGCGCCTCGGCAGGCCGGTGCAGAGGCGGGCTTGCGGCGGGGCCTGGCCCAGATGTCGCTGTTCGGCGCGCAACGCCGACCTCGGTGGTCAGGGATACATCGGGGCCACCTTCGACCACCTGACGTTCAACCGGCCAACCGGTGCGCCTGGGCGTCCAGGGATCCCGCCCGCCGCGGGCCCCGCGCCGCCCAGCCGGACGGGGCCGGTCTCCTTCTCAAAGCACGGACACCACGTCGGACCCGCCGGGTCGGCCCTCTGTGAGGGGCCGCCCCCAGTCCGCTCAGAGTTGATGCACCGGGATGCCCGCCAGGGCAGCGACATCCTCCAGCACCGTGCCCAGATCCCCATAGGCCAGGGCGTAGTGGGGCTCCCACCCCTGCTCGATCAGGCGGGCCACCCGCCGCTGCACGGGTCCCGCGCCGTCCAGGCGCACGGTACCGGCGGTGCCCAGGAACCGCTGTGGCGCCTGGAGTGCCTCACCGCCGCCCACCAGCATGCGGATGGCGCCACCGGGTCCCTCGCCCAGACGGGCGATGGTGACCCGGCCGGGGCGCAGGGCGAACTCCAGGGTCAGGCCGATGCCGCGGTTCGGATGTCGTCCGGCGTGAGCGCCAACCCGCGGATCCGCCAGGGAGGGTGCACCCGCCCCGCAATGCCAGAAGACGGCGGCGTCCCGCTCCACATCGAGGGCGGCCAGATCGCCCAGGTAGGCGGGCCCGCGGGACAGTTCGCTCAGCAGGCGCATGCTCAAAGCCCCGAGGACATCGGCCTCGCAGGCCGCGGGGATGCCCCGCTCGTTCAGGGCGCTCACCATCGAACACGCGGCGGCACCGAACTCGGTGAAGAACTCCGGCCAGCAGCGCACGGCCACGGCCGCGGCCTCGTGGTGCCGAGCCTCCTCCTCCACCACGGCGAGGACGCGGGCGAACTTTTCAACCTGCTCGGGCGGCGCGTCCTCCAGCCCCACCACCCCGGCGGTGGCCTCCGTGGCCAGGCGGTTCCAGAGAGGGGCCGGTACCTCCCCGGCGCGCGCGAAGGTCTCCCCAAGGCCCAGGCGCACGACCCGGCAGCCAAACCGCTCCCCGGCCGCATCCGACGGCGTGCTGAAGGTGAAGCCGTCAGGAGCGTCCCCCAGCACGAGCACGGTCCGGCCGCGCAGGCGGGTGGCCTGCGCCGCCGCGTTGGCCAGGGAGCCAATCCGCTGGCGGAGTTCCGGCTCCTCGGGATTGCCCATGGCGAAACGGAAGGGATGGCCCCGGCGCGTGAGTTCCCAGCCAGCCAGATTCGCCCCCGTCAGGGAGTTCAGGGCCAGGCGGGATCCGACGGGTGCTGTCTCGCGCAGCGCCCAGAGCGCCAGGGCCGGCCCGCCGGGGCGCGCCAGGGCCGCCACGAAGCGCGCGTCCACGAACGTGGTGAACTGACAGACGATCAGGTCTGCCTGGGCGGCGGCGCTTTCGGCGGCAAAGGAGGCCGCCGCCTGGGGATCCGTCAGCAGGCCTG
>JAKAUG010000260.1 GCA_021827805.1 Bacillota bacterium
TCGAGACCTACATCGACTACAAGCTGACCCGCGAGCTGCAGCCCGTCAGCATGCGTCCGCACCCGTACGAGTTCTATCTCTACGGGGACATCTGAACCAAGCCCGGCGCCCCGTTGGCGAGGCCCCCGGCCAACGGCCGGGGGCCTCGCCATGTCCGCGGGCGCAAGCCGACGCCCGAAGGAAGGAAAGGCAGATCCAGGATTCAGGCACGCCGCGCCTGCCCCTGAATCACGCTAGACAAACTTCGCCTGTACTGTAAGATCATGGATGTACACGGAGAGGGGGCGATCCGGCTGAGCAGCCAGGCACGCTGGTTGCCGGTGGTCCTGGTGCCGCTGCTATTTCCCGCGCCGGTCGCGGCGGCCGCCACCGCCGCGCCGGCGGGGAGTCAGGTGTTGGCCGAGTTCATCCACAACGTCACCCAGTGGTGCGAGTACCTGGCGGGCATCGTCGCCGTGGCCACGGTGGCGTACGGAGGCCTGCGCCACACCCTGGCCCACACGCCGCGCGCCCAGGCCGAGGCCTGGCGGATCGTCCTGGCCGGGCTTGGGGGGCTGGTCATCGCTCTGCTGGCGCCCACGATCGTGGCGATCGTGCAGGGATTGATTCCGACCTGATCGCGACGGTGGGCGCGGGCAGCCCCTCGCCGTTCCATGCGGTGTCCGGAGCGCTCGGCGGCGTCGTCGCGGGAATCCAGACCCCGGTGTTGCGCGTCGTGCAGGCAACGTTGCTTGAGCCTCTTGTGTTGGGCCCGGCGGTGGAGACTGCCTGGAGATCGATGCGGGCCGTGGCGGACGGGCTGCTCGTGGTCACTCTTCTGTATTCCACGATCCGTGGGCAGTTCATGGCGATCCTGGGTCTTGAGGCCGAACCGCCGTGGTTCCTGGTGCCGCGAGTGGCGCTGGCGGCGCTTGGGGTCGCGACCAGCTTGGACTTGGTGCGCGGGCTGCTGGCCCTGAACAACGCATTCTGCAAGCAGGTGCTGGCGCTCATCCCGCCGGTTCCAGGGGGCCCCCTGCGTGTGCTGGAGGCGGGCGCTCTTGTCACCGGCGTTCCCGCCCTGTTGGGGCTGGGTCCGGTGGTGACCGCGTTGGCCGTCCTGGTGGGCACGGCCCTGCTGGCCTGCTTCTACCTGATTCGCAGCGCGGAGGTGGTCCTGCTCACCCTGGTCCTACCGTTGGTGGCGGCGCTCTGGGCGGCGCCGCCGGCGGCAGGCCTGTACGCCGCGGTTTTCGCTGAGCTCTGTGTGAGCATCTTCGTCCAGGCCCTGCAGGTGTTGGGGCTGCTGGCATTCGCCACTGGACTGGCGGGCGGCGCTCAGGGTGGTGGCGGCTGGCTCTGGTCCGTGGCGGCGTTGGCCCTGCTGCTGCGCTGCCGTCCCCTGCTGGGCGGGTTGGTGGGTGTGCTGAGCCGCTGGCCGCTCGACCCGGGCGGACTGTTGGGGCGCCTGGTGCCCGGTATGTGGCGGGGCCGCGGTGGACCGGTTCAGGGGTGAGATCTTGGCGGCGACCTGTCCCGACGGGGGGCGTTGCGAGGTGCCCGTGGTGTACGGCCAGACGCGGCGCGGCGTTCACCCCCTGCCCGGTGTGACCGTGAATCAGCTGGCAACCATGCTCCTGACCGCCGCCGGGTGTTGGGCGGAGTGGCAACGGCCGTGGCCCGTGGTCCTCAGAGCCTCCCTGGCCCTGGGTACAGCGGCCCTTGGTCTTGCCGGCGCCCTGCTGCGCTGGCCTCCCGGCCCTTCAGGGGAGCGCGTGACAAGGCAGGCCCTGCGCTGGGCGCTGTATGCGCTGCGGCCGCGGGTCCGCGCCGGACGGCTGGTGCCCGGCTGGGACGGGGTCCAGGCCATCTGTGGGGGCCTGGTGCGGACCGTGGGGGGGTGGTCTTTGGTGCTGGAGTGGGAAGGGACGGACGTGGGCCTTGCCGGAGCCGGACGTCTGGAGGCTATGCACGCGGCCTGGCAGGAGATCCTGCATGGCCTCGGCCACACGGCGCAGGTGGTCGTGCAGGCGCGCTGGCTGGCTGCCGGCGACGTACCGCCGCGCTGGAGCAGCCCGGACCGGCCGGGGCCCGCTTTGGAAATCGCCCTCGCCTATCGCCGGCTGTGGGAGGACGTCGTGCGCCAGCAGAGGGCGCTCGTGCATCGCTGTTTCATCGTGGTCGAGGCCCCCCCGGGATCTGACGCCGCGCAGCGGTTGCAGGCGTCCCAGGAGGTGCTGCAGACCGCGATGCGCCGCATGGGGTTGCGCGTGCGGGCCCTGCCCGACGCCGAGCTGGCGCAGATGCTGCGCGAGGCATCCGGGGCGGCGGCGCCCCTGGGCCCGCAGCCGTCTCTGGGGTGGTGGGTCACGGGTGCGCGTTAGCTGGCGCAGCCGTGGGCGGAGCCCGCTGGCGGAAGGGGTGGTGGGGTGGCGGGAACTGGCGGCCCCCGAGGGCCTGCGGGAGACCCCCACGCACCTGGAACTGGCCGACGGCCGCGTCTGCTGCACGCTGGCCGTGGTGGGCTATCCCCGGGAGGTGTCCCTGAACTGGCTCGAGGCGCTGTTCGCACAGCGCGGAGAATATCGACTGGCCCAGCACATCGAGCCGGTCGACTCGGCGTCGGCGCTGAGAGAGCTCGATCGCGACCTCCGGCAGAGCACGGCTTCCCTCATGCTCGCACAGGCGACGGGGCGGTCCCCGGATGCCGAGGACGACAGCGCCGCCCGCGATGCCCAGGCCCTGCGCGCGGAGCTGGCGCGCGGTGAGGTCCGTCTGTTCCGCGCCCATCTGCTGCTGACGATCTTTGCCCGCGAACGACAGGAGCTTGAGCGGCGCCGCAAGGAGGCCGTCGCCCTGCTGGAGGGCCAGATGCTCACCGTGCGCCAGTGCCTCTGGGAACAGGCCCCGGGCTTCGCCGCCACCCTGCCGCTCGGCAACTGCGCGCTGCCGGTGCCGCGCAACCTGGACTCCCGCGCCCTGCTGGCCAGCCTGGCGCTGGGCGGCACGGACTTCGCGCTCTCCCAAGGCGAGGTCTGGGGGGTGGATCTGCGTCGGCACAGCTTGGTGACGGTCGACCGGCGGAGGCTGCCCAACGGCCATATCCTCTGCCTGGCGGCCAGCGGCGCCGGCAAGTCGTTCTGGATGAAGAACCTCCTCAGCCAGGCGGCGTTATGCGGCCGTGTCGTCGTCCTCGATCCCACGGGCGAATACGGGGGCTGGTGCTCGGCGCTGGGGGGGCGGTCTGTGCGCCTGGACGGGGAGGGAACCGAGTCCCTGAACCCCCTGGCGCGCCCGCCGCACGTACCGCACGCACGCTGGCTCGCCGAATGGGAGGAGCGCCTGTCCGGACTACTCGCGCTCCTGGGAGGCCCCGACGTTCCGCCGCCAGCGGCCGTGCTCCGCCAAGCCCTGCAGGAGGTGTTCTGCGGGACCGGCCCGCGCAGCCTGGGCGAGGTGGCCGGTGTGCTCGGACGGCAGGGGCCCAGCAGCCGCGTCGCCGCGCGGACCCTCCGCGAGGCGCTCGGGGGAGGCCTGAGGTCCTTTGCCGGTGAACGCCCCCTGAGTGCGCACCGCCAGCCCCAGGTCTTCGACCTCCGGGCCACAGCTGCACAGCTGCCCGCGGTGTCCAGCGCCGCCCTGATGCTCCTGGCCCACCATGTGGTCGACCACCTGGCGGTACCGGGACGGGACGCGCCGCTGACCCTCGCGGTGGACGAGGCACACCACCTTCTCGAGCACCCGGCGACCGCTCGCCTGTTGGAGGTGATGCTGCGCACGGGACGCAAGAACGGCGTCTCCGTCCTGCTCGCCACGCAATCGTTGGGGGACCTGTCCGGTGCCGGGGGCTCGCCGCAGGCGGCCCGTGCCACCCGTGCGGCGCTGACCAACGCCGCCACGGTACTGCTCCTGCGGCAGCAGAACGCCCGTGAGGTGGCCCAGCTGCGAGAGATGTACGGCTTGGGGCAGCGGCAGGCGGAGTGGCTCCTGAACTGTCCGGTGGGGGAGGGGCTGGTCCTGGCCGGAGCGAGGCGAGCCATGGTGCGGATCCTGGCTCCGGACTGCCTCCACCCGCTGTTCCGCACCGATCCCCCGGAGCCGCCCACCGGGGCGCCGCCATGACCCGCACACGGGATCCGCGAGGACCGCGGCACGACACTCGTGACACCGAGGAGGGACCGAGACGTTCAACGACACCACGCTCGTCGGTCGCCTGACCCGGGACGCGCAGTTGGGGCAGCTGCCGAACACCCAGCAGACGGCGCGGCTCCGGTTCACCCTGGCCGTGGATCGGGACTACCGCGTGGACGGGCAGACCCCCACCGACTTTTGGCCGGTGGAGCTGGTGGGCGACTATGGCGCCCGCCTGGCGCCACACCTGACCAAGGGGCGCCTGGTTCTCGTCAGCGGATCCGTGCACATTGACGAGCGGCGTGAGGCCAACGCGCCCCAACGCCTGTTCCCCTACGTGAGCTGCCGGCAGTTGCGGTTCCTCGACCGCCGCACGGAGGAGAGTCCCGGGGATTCGTGAGCGACCCCGGCTCCACCCGCCGGGGAGCCGCTCCCCGGCGGGTCGCGCCTCCGGCCCGCCGCTTCGGTTCAGCCGACGCCGCGGCTCCCGTCTGGGGCCCCGCCGTGGCGACCCCAGGAGGGCGAGGAGAGGATCTCAGTGATCGCGAACCTGTACGGCATTCTGTCCTGTGGGGGCTGCCGGCATGCTGAAGGAGTTCCGGGCTTTCATGCTTCGCGGCAACGTGATCGACCTCGCGATCGCTGTTGTGGTGGGCGCGGCCTTTGGCGCCGTGATCAATGGTTTGGTCAAGGACCTGATCACACCGCTCATCGCGGCCATCGTGGGCAAGCCGGCATTCTCCAACCTGACGTTCACCCTCCACCACGCACAGTTCCTGTACGGGGCGTTCCTGAACAGCGTCATCTCCTTCGTCCTGGTCGCCGCCGCGATCTTCTACATCGTTGTCGTGCCGGCGAACGCCCTGGCGGCCAAGCTGAAGCCGCCCCAGTCCGCCCAGGCGCCCACGACGAAGAAGTGTCCGGAGTGCCTGAGCGACATCCCTCTCCAGGCCCGTCGCTGTGCCTTCTGCACAGCCCCGGTCCAGTGAGCCGCCGCCATGGTGGGCGCGGGTCGAGGGCCCGGACCTGCGCGCGGGCTCCGCCCGCCACAGAGGCGGCGCCCGCCCCCCTGTTCCGCGAACAGGAGGCTTCAGGGGTTTCAGGACGCCTCCACGGCCAGGACGCCCATGATCGCGTAGACCAGGGCCACCAGCCACAGGGACCAGGACGGAAGGCCGATCAGGGGGCTCGCAACCTCGGCGATCATGGGCAGTGTCCAGCAGGCCAGGCCGACACGCCAGGCCTCCGGCCAGCTCAGGGAGCGCCTGGAAAGCCGTGCGGCCACAAGGCCGGTCCAGGCCAGCACGGCGGCGCGCACGAGGTCACGCAGGACGCTGTACACGACGTTCAGCAGCGCGCCGAGCCAGATGCCGACGCGTTCGAGTTGCAGGAGTTCCGCGCCCAACTGGCTGCGGTCCAGCGTGGCCTGGCCCAGCATGGACAGCGGTAGGACTCGGTCGGAACCGGCCAGGGGGCCCGGACGGATCACCAGGGAGGAGGCTCCGATGGCCAGCCCGTAGCGAGCCGAGCCCAGGGGGTCAGAGGAGGGGCCGGCGGATGGATCCAGGACCACAGAGGCCCTGCCGTCGGAGATCCGCACGGGGATGTGCGTGCCGGGGGGCAGCACCAGGGTTCCCTGGGTGATGCGGAAGCTGGGCAGCTCCGGCCAGATCGCGGCCACCGCCCTCAGCCCCTGGCTGGCGGTCACGGCGACCAGCACCGAGGCCACGACGGCGGTGAACAGGGCCACCAGGAAGAAGGCCGGATACACCCGCGGCGAGTCCGTGGTCAAGCGGCGATAGGCCGCACCACCAAGCAACCCGGCCCAGATGCGCTGCGGCACCGAGAGTTCCGACCCCGCGGCTCTGCTCACGCTGTGCCTCGTACCCCTCGCCCTTTCTTAGGCTCCCAGGCGGAACCAGCTGGCACGCAAGGGCTGCAGGAAACGGTCCACCACGAAGTTCAGGGCCTTGCGCGTGGTGCGCGGATCCCCTGCGAGCCGCTCCAGGATACGGTCGAGGCCCAGGCGCTCGGCCAAGGGGTCCTCCGCCGCCCGAGCGTAGCCCCGCGCGGCTTCCTGCTCCCACGCATCCATGTCCGTGACGGCCTGCGCGCTGTCCGGGAAGACCCCCGCCAGCAGCAGGGCCACGTCCCCCAGGCGCCGATCCAGGGCGAAGCGGTCCTGCCCGGTGACCTGCGCGCGCAGGCGCCGCAAATCGCGCAGGTTCAACTCGTGAAAGCGCCGCTGCGCGCGCAGGCGGCCCTGCCCGCCCCGGGGCACACTGTGGACG
>JAKAUG010000034.1 GCA_021827805.1 Bacillota bacterium
CGGCGCTGGGGATCCCGGCCTGGTCCAGCTCCGCCCGCAGGGCCTCGGCTGTGGTGCGCAGGCGGTTGGCGCGCAACGTGATGCCCGGCGCCCGGTTGTTCTCCTCCAGCAACCGCCGCGTCTCGTCCCGGCCCAGGCGCTCGAGCCAGCGCTCGACGAGCCAGGGCGGGTGGGAGTACGCCTCGGCGAGGTCCTGGGAGGGCTCGGGCGCGCGCTGGGCGACGCGACGCAGCACCGCGTTGATCAGACCGGCCGCCGCCGGGGCATGCTCCCGGGCCAGACGAACGCTGGTGTCCACCGCGGCGTGGGCAGGCACGCGCATGTGACGCAACTGGTAGAGCCCCAGGCGCAGCGTGGCGCGCACCGCCGGCTGCAGGCTCGGCAGGGGCCGGACCAGGGCCGTGCCGAGCTCGCCGTCGAGAGACGCCTGCCAGCGCGTGACCCCGAAGGCCAGCTCCGTGGCCAGACGCCTCTCGCGCGGCTCCTCCACCTGGGCCAGGACCGCATCCAGCGCCGGGCCCGCCTGCTGGCCCGCCTCGATGGCCAAGAGGGCGGCCAGCGCGGCCCGCCGGCCGTCAGACAAGGGGCATGCCTGCCACCAGACGGCGGCCACGCGCGTAAGCGTCCGCGGGCATCCGCCGACCGCCCGCCGGCTGCACCTCGCGCACCAGGAGCGCCCCCTGGCCGGTGGCGACCACAAGGCCACGCTGCTCCACGGCGAGCACGAGGCCGGGCTCGCCGGCGGGTGCGTCGGCCGCGACGGCAGCCGCCAGGATCTTCAACCCTCCCGGCAGGCGCAACCCCGGGTGGGGCGCCAGGGCCCGCACACGGTTGGCCAGCACCGGCGCAGGCAGGGTCAGCCCGGCCACCTCTTCCTCCGGGGAGATCTTCGGGGCGTGGGTGGCCTTGGCGTGGTCCTGGGTACGCCACGCCGCCTTGCCAGAGGCCAGCAGCCGCAGCGCCCGCAGCGTGAGCTGCCCGCCCAGCTCCGCCAGGCGCGCGCCCAGCGCCCCCGCGTCCTCGTCCGGGCCCACGTGCGTCGCCTCCTGCAGCAGGATGTCCCCGGCGTCCACCTCCGCCACCATGCGCTGGATGGTCACGCCGGTCTGGGCGGCCCCGTCCCACAGCGTCCGGCGGATCGGGTCCGGCCCGCGGTAGAGCGGCAGGAGGGAGGGATGCACGTTCAGCGCGGCCAGCTTGGGCAGGCTCAGCAGGCTGTCGGGCACGATCTGCCCGTAGGCGGCGGTGAGCAGCACATCGGGCTCCAGTTCCGCCACCCTGCGCCGCAACTCAGGGTCTCTGGAGCGCTCGGGCGTCCAAACCTCCAGGTCGGCGTCCTCCGCGGCCCGGCGCACCGGGGTCGGGTGCAGCTCAAGGCCCCTGCCCGCCGGCCGGTCCGGCCGGGTGATCACGGCCACCGGCTGCACGTCCTTGGCGAGGAGGGCCTGGAGGACCGTCACCCCGAAGGCCGAGGACCCCAGGAAGACGACGCGCAGCTTGGTCTCCGGGGCCACGGGCACCAGACGCCTGGCCCGGTCGGTGAACAGGACGCCGTTGAGATGGTCCACCTCATGCTGCAGGGCTCTGGCGAAAAAGCCCTCAGCGTCGATCCAAACCTCGTGGCCATCCGGGTCCTGGGCGTGGACAGAGATGAATTGCGCCCGCTCAACCTCTCCGGTGAGGTCCGGGATGGACAGGCAGCCCTCCAATGGCTCCAGCTGCGAGCCCCGGGAGTCGACGATCTCGGGGTTCACGAGGGCGCACCAGTGGTCCCCCACATCCACCACCAGCACGCGTTGGCTGACCCCGACCTGTGGGGCCGCCAGGCCCGCGCCATGCTCCCTGTACATCGTGGCCCACATGCGCTCGACCAGGCCCCGCACGCCGCGATTGATGTTCTTCACCGGCCGTGCCTTGGTGCGCAAGACCTCGGACCCGGGCTCTCCCACCCTGACGACGGGCATGGGTTCTCCCTTCGCATCCGCCGCCCTCCGGTCCCAGGCCGCCATGCCCTCTCGCTCCAACGGTGACGTCGCCTCCCGTCAGGGCGCCAGGGCCCCTGGCGCATTGTACCGCGCGCGCGCCGCACGGCGCATGCCGAGATCCCCGTCCACATATGGGACTGGCCAAGGGGGCACGGGGCATGCCGAACGGACGGGTGGGACGGGTCCTGGCCGTGGGCGCGATGCTGCTGGCCCTGGGCGGCGGGGGCTGTGGGCAGGCGTTGCCCCGGGCGAAGGTCACAGGGGGGCCCGCCGCACCCGCCGTTCAGCCGGTCCCCGCGGCCACCCCGAACTTTGCCGATGTGCCGCCGGGTTACTGGGCCTTCACGGCCATCACGAGCCTTGCCAGGGCCGGTCTGGTGCAGGGGGTGGCCCCGGGACGCTTCGCCCCCGCGCGCACGGTCAGCCGCGCGCAGTTCGCCGTCTGGCTGGACCGCCTGGGCGGGATACCGCTCGGGGCGCCGGGGCCAAGCTTTGCGGACGTACCGTCGGGAGGATGGTTCGCCCCGGCCGTGCAGGCGGTGGCGGGCCAGGGCTGGATGCGGGGCGTGGGTCCGGGACGCTTTGGACCGAACCGGGCCCTGGAGCGCCTGGATGCCCTCCAGGCCCTGGAGCGCCTGCTCGGGGCGGGACGCATCGCCCAGGACGCCGGCCAGCAGCCCTGCCCCTTTGTGGACTGCCCGAGCCTGGCGTCCGAGCGGGGGGTGGCGGTGGTGGCCTCCGAGCTGGGACTGGCCCAGGGCGGCCCCGCCGGCCACCTGCGACCAGACGCGCCCCTCACGCGGGCCCAGGCCGCCGAACTGCTGGATCGCGCCAGAAGCGTTTCCGCCGCCCAGGTGGCGCTGGCCGGCAGCCGGGTCGCCACGCTGGTCCGGGTGGATCCCAGCGTGGCGGATGTGCCATCGGGAGGCTCGCTCCAGATCTCCGCCTGGGCCCACGACGCCCGCGGCTACATCGTGCCCGCGGCCTTCACCTTCACCGTCGGCGGACCAGGCAGGCTGGTGCAGGTGCGCGGCGCGACGGCCGATGTCCAGGCCGAAGACACAGGCACGTTGGAGGTCTCGGCCACGCTCACGGGCGGCGCCACGCTGGGGGCCACGGCGACGGTGTACGCGCTCGCCCCGGGGCGGCTGGTCCTCGGAGGGGCACCGCCCGAACAGTTGGCGGGCGTGCCCCTGACCCTGGAGGCCGAAGTCCTCAGCACCTCCGGCACGCTGGACGCGGCGGCCGCGGGGTCGCTCGCGTGCACGCTGTCCTCGGCCAGCGCCTGGAGCGGAACATTCCCCATGCGCGCCGGGCGGGCGTCGCTGACGCTGCCCGGCCTGAAAGCCGGGGAACACGTCCTGAGGTGTCTGGGACAGGGCCTGCCCTCCGCCGCCGCCACCCTGCGGGTCGTCGCCACCCCGCTCGGAGCCCTCGCCGTCAGGGTCGCGACGGGGACGCTCGCGCCGGGCGCCAGCGTGGCCGTCGAGGCCGCCTTCCCGGGGCAGGCGTCCTGGCCTCTTGCCGTCACCGCCGTGCAGCACCCGGTGCACCTGCCCCCGCTGGTGGGTGAATCGCCTCCACCGTCGGTGGCGCGCGTGACACCGCTCGCCGCGGTCACGGGCCAGGCCACCGTCGCGACCCTCACGGCGCTCTCCCCGGGGACGGTCGAGGTCACGGTGGGAGTGGTGGGGGGCGCCCTGCGGGCGGCCAGCACGACGGTCCGTGTGACGGCCGCGGGTGCCTTCGGCGCGCCCCAGCCCTCCGAGCCCGTGGCCGCCGGGCAAACGGCCGTGCTGGCGATCCCGCTGCGGGGCAGCCCCGCGGGCGTGTGGGTCGAGCCGATCGACCCGGCGGGACACCCCCTGCCAAGCCTGGAGGCCAGCGTGACGGACGGTATCGCCCAGGCGAGCTTCGTGCCGCACGCCGCGGGCGTGTGGCAGACCCGCTGGCTGGCGCCCGGTATGGTCCCGGTGGCAGGCAGCCCCCTCACGGTGTTGCCTGGCCCGGCCGCGCGCCTGCAGGTGGTGCCCCGTCCGAGTTCGCAGCTCCAGCCCGGTACGCGGACGACCCTGGACGCCTCGCTGGTGGATGCGTATGGCAACGCGCTGACCGACCCCTTCCGCCTCCGCCTGCTCGGCAGCAGGCCCACGGGCCTCGGTGCGCTGGCCACGAGGGGTCCGGGGCCCGTGGCCACCTTCACCGCGACCCAACTGGGGAGCAGGCGTCTGGTCTTCAGCAGCCCGGACCACCCGTCCCTGGGGACGGCGGCGGTGACCCTGCGCACCGTGCCCTCCGCGGCCGCCATCGTCTCCGGCCCCGGACTCTGGCTGACCTTCCCGGACTGGCGGGACACCCCGGACGCGACCATCCTGGCCGAGGCCAGGCGGGTGGGCGCCACCCACCTCTACCTGGAGGTGGCCACGTCGGCGGACGGCTTCTACGGAGGCCGGGCCCTGGACGACCTGCTGGGCCAGGCGCACGCCGCCGGTCTGGCGGTGGTGGCCTGGGTCTATGCCGCCCTCAGCGCGCCCGAGCAGGACATGGCCCTGGCCCGCCAGGTGGCCGCATACGTCACACCGGCCGGGGACCGGGCCGACGGCCTGGCCCTCGACGTCGAACAGGAACTGGATCCCGCGACGGTGGCCCTGTACGCGGCGTCGGTGCGGCACGACGTGGGAGCAGGGGGCCTTCTGGTCGGCATCACCTGGGCCCCGCAGCAGAAGCCGTCCTACCCCTACGCCCAACTGGCGGCCAGCGTCAACGTGCTCGCGCCGATGGACTACTGGCACACACGCGAGCAGGACGACACCTACGCGGCGACCTACACCTGGGTCCGGGACTCGGTGGCCGAGGTCCGCGCCCTGTCCGGCCGCCCGCTGGCTCCGGTGGAGGTGATCGCCCAGACCTTCGACTGGTTCTCCCAGGACGGCCAGGGCATCTTCAGCCCCTCGGCCGACGAGCTGGCGGCCGCACGGCGGGCTGCCAGCGACAGCGGCGCCCTCGGCATCTCGTACTACCGGCCCGCGACGGCCACGCCCGCGGAATGGGCCGTGATGAGCGGCGCCGCGGCAGGGTAAGCGGCGGGGCGCGCGAACCCAGCGCCCATGGACAGCGCGGTGCGCCTGCGCCCCGCCCGGCCGGACGACAGGCCCCATCTGGTCCCACCTCTCACCGAACTGTGCGCTGGCGGGGCCGAGGAGGCAGAGCGCGTCCTGGACGAGCTCCTGGCCCCCGCCAGCCCGGGGCACGAGGTCTGGGTGGCCGCCGCGGGGCGCGGGGCGGTCGGCCTTCTGGCCCTGGCCCCCTCGTCGCGGCCGGAGTTCCGGGTGGGCAGCGTGGACTGGATCGCCGTGGCGGCATCGTGGCGGCGCAAGGGCCTGGGCAGGCTGCTGCTCGAGCTCGGGCAGCGTCGCGCCCGCGAGCTGGGCTGGCGCCAGTTGCACGTCTGCACCTTCCACACCAACCGTGCCTCGCTGCACCTGTATATCGCCTGCGGCTTCTATCCGCTCGGCCTGTTGCCAGACTATGCGGGCCCAGGCCTGCATTACGTGGAGCTCTGCTGGCCGGTCCCGCCGCAAGAAGGGTTGGATTCCGCACCTTAAAGCATCGGCATCTCTCGACTTACGACGGTCCTTGTCCCATACTCAGGGTATGAAGGTTAAGGATACGAAGGTCAGCATTGGCAAGGCCGCCGAGGAACTGGGCGTGCATCCGGAGACCCTGCGCCGGTGGGAGAAGATGGGCAAGATCGAGGTGGAGCGGACGCCGACGGGCTTCCGCCGCTATGACCTGGCCAAGCTCCGTGGTCTGGCCCCGCACAGGGCCCCATCAGCTCGCGCCACGCTGCTCTACGCGCGGGTCCGCGGCTACGACCAGAAGGACGACCTCGCCCGCCAGGCGGCTCTGTTGGAGTCGTTCGCCGCCGCCAACGACTGGACGTATGAGGTGCTGCGGGATTTCGGGTTGGGAGTGAACGACCACAGGAAGGGCCTGCGGCAGCTCATCCGCCGGATCTGCTCCGGCGAGGTGGGTCGCCTGGTCCTGACGCACCAGGATCGGCTGCCGCGGTTCGGCTCGGAGCTGGTCTTCTCGCTCTGCGAGCACTTCGGGACCCAGGTGATCATCGTCAACGCGTCAGAGGACGCCTCCTTCGAGGAGGAGTTGATCCAGGACGTGGGGGAGATCATCACCGTCTTCTCGGCGCGCCTCTACGGGAGCCGGAGCCACAAGAACAAGGATGTGCTGGACGCCCTGAAGAAGGCGGCGAGCGAGGTGGGCGGGTCCTGACAGGCTCGGGGGCGACCGGCAACCGCCACTCAGGCGCATGCGGGTACGTTCACGGGGACAACCGGCACGGGGACAGGTTTCCATGCCTGCGTTGGATGGTACGTGGACGCTGTTGCCGCCA
>JAKAUG010000317.1 GCA_021827805.1 Bacillota bacterium
GGCGTCCGTGACGCTGCAGCGTGGCGCGGTGGTCAACGTCTGCTCCTCTGGGGTGCCGGTGGCGGCTCCGCGCGGGGTGGGCATCGGTGATGCGGTCGCCGGCCTGCAGCTGCTGGTGGGGCTGAAGAGCGCAGGATCGGAGTGCGGTGATGTCAACCCGGTGAACCTGGCCTCCCTGGTCCCGAGCGGCTCCACGAGCGGCGCGACCCCTGGTATCGGCAACGTGGTGGCGCTGCTGCGCTACCTGGTGCACCTGGTGGATGGGAAGATGAATCCGCTGCCGTCGAGTCATTGAGTAAGGGGGGCGAGGGAGCCGCTTGGCGCTCTCGCCCCCGTGGTCTCGCGGTGCTCCCCGGCCCAACGACTGGTGGGCCACGACGTTGCGCAGCAGGGCAGGGGGGCGCGGGGCTCCGGAGATCAGGCACCACAGGCTCTGGGCTTTGTCGGCGACGCGACGGAGGAGGTGGCGCGGATGCGACGGTCAGGGCCGCATGGTATGCAATGGCTTGCCATCCCCGCGGCCGCGACGCTCCTGGGCTGGGGAGGCGCCGTGCTGGCCGCGGGCGGCACGACGGATGCCAACATGGCGACAACGGTGGTGGTGACCTCAGCGGTCACTGCCTCGGTCACGTACAGTTCTGGCGCTTCGCTGCTCTTCAACAATGGATCCACGAAATCCGGTACCACTGGACCCTGCGTCGCGGGTGGCTACTGTAGTCCAAGCAACACCGCCACGCTGTCCATTCAGGCACCCGGAACGACGCAGCTGGCTCTGTCGGTGTATGACAGCGATTATCGGGGCCAGAACGCTGCCAACAGCATTCCAGGGTCCTCTCTTGGCATCGTTCCGGGTTTCGGGAACTTCGCCGACTCGCCAGTGCAGGTGTCCTCCACTTCGTCCAGTCCCGTGAACCTGATTCCCGGCATCGGCTCTGACACCCCGACCGAGTCGTTTGGCGGCAGCATCAGCATCCCAATTGGCGAGGCGCCGACCGTGGCGGCTGGCGGATGGTGGTTTGGAACCGGGATTGCGATTCCGTCGAACACGCCCGCTGACACGTACACGAATGCGGTGACCTTTGTCGTGCAGGCCAGTTGAGAGGTGCGGCCAGGCAACGGCACTCGGCCTTGAGCCCTGCGGGACCGGGCCTGGCGGGTGCGGTGGGCCCTGCGCGATGTGATCGGCCGCTCGCAGTCCATGCCCGAACGGCTGGGGGCTGAACGAGGTCTCCCGCGCCGGACCCCGCTGGCGGCGAGTCTCCGTCGTTGGTGTGCGGCTGCGTCCCGCGCACAACAGCGATCAGCACGCCGTGCGCTGGGGCCCGTGCCGCGTCATCACTTCTGCGTGGCATCCACCGCGCTGGCCGCCTGGGCGAGGCCCTTGGCCACCCCCAGCGCCCCGGTGGCGAAGATCCGCTGCCAGTATGTGTTGAGCACGGGGGCCGCCGCCGTCTGATCCCAGAAGACCTCCTGAGGCATGGCCCACCCCTGGGTGACCGGTTGGCTGAAGACCTGGAGGTTGCGGGAGGCCAGCGGCGGCGCGGCCCTGGCGAGAACGTCCAGGTACTCGGACCACAGGCTGAGGCGTGCGGGGGGGACGGGCGCGGACTGCATGGCCGCCCGCTGCCAGTTGGCCGAGGAGACCCAGGTCAGCAGGGTCCAGGCCGCGTCCGGGTGCTTGGTCCCGCGGCTCACGACGTAACAGTCGCTGTGGGCGAAGGTCGCGGGACCGGCCGGCCAGCGCGGGAAGGGCAGAAGGCTCCACGGTATGGACATCGCGGCGCTGGCCGCGGCGAGGATGCCCTCGGCGGAGACGACCTCCATGGCCAGCGTGCCCTGCGTGAAGCTGGCGTCCGCCTGCTGTCCCTGGAGTCCCTGGACCGAGCGGTCGCGCAGCAGACGGTCGCGCATCCAGCGGCCGCAGGCGATGCCGGGGGTGCTATCCAGCACGCAGTGGCGCGGGTTCGCGGGATCCACCAGGTGCGCCCCCCACCCATTGAGGAGGAAGGTCTCAGAGGGATCCCAGGGGAGCTGTCCACCGATCTGTCCGCCACCGGTGAGCCGGCTCCAGAGGTTGGCCAGATCGGTGGCGGTATACCCGGGATCGGGCGGAGAGACGTGGGCGCTCATCAGCAGATCGTTGTTCACCAGCAGGGCGCCGGTCGAGCAGCGGCGCGGCAGACCCCAGAGCTGCCCCTGGCGACGCAGCCAGGACAGAAGGCGCGGCGGGAAGTCGGAGAGGTCGTAGTGCTGGCTCTCAACCCAGCCGTCCAGGGGCAGGATCAGATCTGCCCGCACATACGGCCCTGGATCGCTGGCCCACAGCACGTCAGGGCCCATGCCAGCCAGGATGGAGGCGTTGACGTCTCCCTCCTGGCCGGGCTGGAGCAGTCCCCAGCGCACCCGGATCCCCCGGTGGTCCGCCTCGAACGCCGGGATCATCTGCTGGAAGAGGGCCTGGTCTCCGGTGCCCTCCAGGAACAGTGGCGTCACGCCGGATCCCTTGGGTCCCGCCGGGCCGCAGGCGCCAAGTCCGGCCGCCGAGGCCAGGGCCGCCGCAGCCGCCGCCAGGACCTGACGCCGGGTCGCCAGTCCCCGCACCAGGTTCACCCCCGGCCGACATGCTACCACAGCATGGATCTCGGTCTGCGCGCGGTGGATGCGCCTGCTAGACTGCCGTGGAGGGGTGAGCGGCGGATGTCCGTGGTGAGCACCGAGGGCCTGGAGAAGTCCTATGGCGCGCATGCCGTCCTCACCGACGTGACGCTGCAGCTTGCCTGGGGCGATCGCGCCGCTCTGGTCGGCGCCAACGGCGCCGGCAAGACCACGCTGCTTGAAATCCTGGCGGGACGACTCTCCCCGGATTCGGGGCGGGTGGCCCTGGCGCGCGGGGCGCGCGTGGGATACCTCACCCAGGATCCCGAGCTCCCGTCCGGCCTCAGCGTCCATGAGGCGGCGCTTGAGGCCTTCACGGAGCTCGGGGCCATGGAGGCGGAGTTGGCTCGGCTCGGGGAGCGCCTGGAGGCCGGCGAAGGCGACGCGGAGCTCCTTGTGACCTACGGAGAGCTGCAGACGCGCTTCGAGCACGCTGGCGGCTGGGACCGGACCCACGTGGCGGAGGCCACGCTGCAGGGGCTGGGCCTGCCGCCCGCCCTGTGGGAGGTTCCCGTCCCCAAGCTCTCGGGCGGACAGCGCGTGCGACTCTCCCTCTGCCGACTCCTGCTGTCCGCGCCAGATCTGCTGCTGTGCGACGAGCCCACCAACCACCTGGACGAGGACGGGGTGCGATGGCTGGAGGCCCGCCTGGCCCGCTGGCAGGGGGCGCTGCTGCTCGTCTCGCACGACCGGCTGTTCCTGGACCGTGTGGCCACGCGCATTCTGGAGCTGGACACCGGTCGCGTCGAGTCCTACGCGGGGAACTACACGGACTACGCCCGCCAGCGGGCGGAACGCCAGAGCCGCGCCGAGGGGGAGCGGGCCCGCGTCCTGGCCGAGGCGCAGAAGCTGCAGGCGTTCGTGGACCGCTACCGGGCCGGAAACCTGTCCCGCCAGGCCAAGAGCCGCCAGCACCGACTGGACCGTCTGCGGGAGGCGCCGCCGCCGGCCGGCCCGTCTGGGCCCGCCAACCTGCATGTGCACCTTGAACCCAGGGGCGCCACCGGGCGCGAGGTGCTGGCGGTGGAGGACCTCTGCAAGTCCTACGGCTCCCTGCGCCTCTTCGGACCCTGGGAGGCGACGGTGCGCCGCGGGGAGCGCGTGGGCATCGTCGGCGGCAACGGGGTCGGCAAGACCACGTTGCTGCGCATCCTGGCCGGGGAGGAGACACCGGATGCCGGAGGCGTCTGGTGGGGCCACGGCGTTGAGGTCTCCTGGCTGCGGCAGGACATGGCCGGGCTCGACGACGCGGCCACCGTGCTCGAGAACGTGCTGGAGGCCCAGGACGAGATGGGGGCCGGCGAGGCGCGGGCCACCCTGGCTCGCTACGGGTTTCGCGGCGACACCGTCTTCCGCCGTGCCGGCGAGCTCTCCGGCGGGGAGCGCAACCGCCTGTTGCTCTGCCTCCTCGCCCTGGAGCGCGGTAACGTGCTCCTCTGTGATGAACCCACCAACCACCTGGACATCCCGGGGCGCGAGGCCCTGGAGGAGGCGCTGTCCGCCTTCCCCGGCACGCTGTTCCTGGTCAGCCACGACCGCTACCTGCTGGCGCGGCTCTGCACGCGCATCTGGTGGCTGCACGACGGCACGGTGGAGGACATCCCGCTCGGATGGGAGGCCTATCAACTCCGACGCGCCGAGAGCGAGGCCCCCCCTGAGCAGGCGGCGCCGCCCGGTCGCGGGCGAGAGGAGAAGCCGCGCGGACAGGAGCGGGCACGCCAGCAGAGTGAGCGCCGTCGCGCCGTCCGGCAGTCCGAGTTGGAGGAGCGCATCGCCGAACTGGAGGAGCGGCTTGGTGAGCTCGGTAAGAAGCTTGGAGAGGGAGGGCTCTACCGGGACGGGGCGGATGCGGCCGCCGCGGTGCGGGCCTATCAGGCGGCCAAGGACGAGTTGGATGGGCTGTACGTCGATTGGGAACGGATCGCGGCGACCCCTCCTGAGCAGGATTCGACAACAGCCGGCAGAAGCTGATGACCACGGCTGGGCGGGGGTGGCATCCGTGGCTGGCGAGCAGGAAGGCAAGGCGCGACGGGTCAACCGCGTGAAGGTGCGCATCGGGGGCGCCGAGTACCGCCTGCGGGGCGAGGAGCCCGCCTCGTATCTGGAGGCCCTGGCCGCCAAGGTGGATGAACGCATGGCCGAGGTCGCGGGGGCCGACTCGGGGCTCTCGCAGACGCAGGTGGCCGTGCTGACCGCCCTGCGCACGATGGACGAACTCGTGCGCCTGCAGGAGCAGCACCAGCGCGTCCTGGCCCTGATGGAACGCCAGTGGGCGGAGCGCCGGGAGGGCGGCCAGTCAGCGAGCCCAAGGAGACGCAGTGATGTATGACGGCACACGGGGCTGGGTGCGCCGCGGTCCGGTCTTTCCGCCAGAGCGGGGACGCGCCTGGTCTGTCGTCGGCGACCCCTGCGTGGTATGGGACGACGATGTGCCTGGCTGGCGCATGTTCCTGGTCTGGGACCCGCCGGGCAATGGCCAGGCGATCTGCCGCCAGCCGGCGGACGCCGGGCCCGGAAGCTGGGAACCGCTCGGGCCGCTCGCCTTCGTCAACCCCACGGCCATCCTCGGGGGACACGCGCACAAACCCTTCGTGGTGATGGATCCCCATCGGCCCAACCGCGCCGCCCGCGTGCGGGACCGGTTCTGGCTCCTGCTGGTGACGCGTGGTGCGGTCGGCAAGGTCGTGCAGCGCGCCTGGGCGGATCGCCTGGGCGGTCCCTGGCACGTGGAGGCCGAGCCCGTGCTGGCACCGGGAGAGGCCTGGGATGGTCGGCACGTGGATGCCCCGACGGGCTACTTCTTTGCGGAACGCCAGGAGTTCCTGTACTTTTATATGGGTTACCCCTCCGAGCCTCAGCGTCGCTCGAGCCCACTGGGTTCGGTCCAGGCGGTTGCGGCGCAGGGGCGAGACGAGGATCGCGCCACCAAGCTCGGGGTGATCCTGGAGCCGGACCCTCGCCCGGGGCATTGGGCCGGCGGATGGCTGGGGGGCCTGCAGCTCCTCCCGGGCACGCGGAAGCTGTGGATGGGCCTGGTGAACGCCTCCCCGACGCCGCCCCGGGCCGAGGACACCGCCATCTCGCGCGAGGAGCCACCCCCGAGCCTCGCTGGTTGGGCCAGCTGCGATCTGAGTCGCCCCATCGGCGGCTGGACCCTGGAGGACGCGCCGCGCGAATGGTTGTCCGATCTGCCGTCCCAGGCCCTGGCCTGGGGAGAGGGCGCGAATCTCTGGCGCCAGCACCTGCTGGCCCTGGAGGGGGGGCGCTGGGCCCTGTTCTACAACAGCGGGCCATACGGGCAAGAGGACCTGTTCCTGCAGGAGTGGGCGCCCACCCCGGTTGCGGCGCCCGCGTCGGGAGGTGCGTGACGTGGGCCTGCCATGGTGGCGAGGGCTCGGAGCCCTGCTCGCGAGCATCGTCCTCGGGGTGGGGCTTGGGGCCTGCTCCCACCTGGTGTCTGGTCAGAAGACCGATACCTCGAGCTCTGGGTCCGCCGCGGTCTCCAGGACCTCCAGCGCCACGACCCCGAGCAGCCAACCGGCCTCGGCGCCGAGCCAGAACACGGCGCCGGATGCCGTCTCCTCCCCGCCGTCATCGGCCCAGCCTCTGCCCGCCACCGGCCGCGGCGGCGCCCTGGATCTGGCCGCCTGGCTGGCGGTGGGCGCGGGCGTCGTCCTGGCCTCCTGGGGTTGGCGGCAAGTGGCGGGAGCCCGTCGGTAGCCGTGCCGGCCGCGCCGG
>JAKAUG010000375.1 GCA_021827805.1 Bacillota bacterium
CGCGGAGGTCGGCTCGTCCAGCAAGAGCAGTCGGGGCTCGCGGGCCAGCGCGCGAGCCAGGGCGACGCGCTGGCACTGCCCTCCGGAGAGCTCGGCGGGCCGGCGCGAGGCCAGGTCCTCCAGGCCCAGCCGCCCGAGCCACCAGGCGGCAAGTGGCGGGCGCACCCCCGGGCCCAGCGTCACCTGCTCCCAAACCGTGAGGTGGGCGAACAGACCCAGGCCCTGGGGCACGTACCCGACACCCCTGTGCTCGGCAGCCAGGTCCGAGAGTCGCTCATGGCCAACCCACACACCGCTGCGCTCACCGGCCTCCAGGCCGGCAACCAGACGCAGGGAGAGCGACTTGCCAGATCCCGAGGGACCCACGAGGGCGAGGTGCGGCCGCACGGCCGTGTGGCGCAAGCGCAGATGGAACGTTCCGAGGTGCCGCTCCAGGTCGAGCGCCAGTGGCTCCGCCCCGCTCGCCAGGCGCAGCCCGCTGGGCGAAGCCATCTCCAGGCTTGGAACGGGTCCGGGGCGGCGTCCGCCGGAGCGAAGGCCAACAGAGAGCATACTCAGCGCGGCGAGGATCGCCACGAGCACCGGCGCCAGCGTGGCGCCCAGGCCCGTCGAGCCGAACTGCACATAGGTGTAGACGGGCAAAGAATAGGGATGGTAGGCGAGCATCACCGTCGCTCCGAATTCCCCGAAGGCCCGGATCCAGGTGAGCCACATCCCGGCGCGCACGGAGGGCCAGGCCAGGGGCAGCGCGACGCGCATGAAGCGCGGCCACGAGCGCAGCCCCAGGGTGGCCGCCACGCCCTCAAGCTCCGGATCCACCCCCGCGAAGCCTGAGCGCGCCGCAACGACCAGGAAGGGCGCGGCCACAAAGGTCTGCGCCAGGATGACGCCCGCCAGGGAGTCGGTCAGTGAGCCTCCTGTCAGCCGGCCCAGCAGGGTGTATGGTCCGACCACCAGCAGGAGCAGAAAACCAGCCACCACCGGCGGCAGGGCCAGCGGCAACTGGACGAGCAGACCCACGAGGTCAAGTACCCTGGAGCGGCCCCTCGCCAGGACATAGCCGAGCGGGACGCCCCCCAGCGTGCACAGGGCCGTGGAGATCGTCGCCGACAGTGCCGAGACACCTAGAGCCTCACGGAGTCCGCCCGCCTCAAGGGCGTGCCAGGTACCGCTCCCCAGTTCGCCGAGCGGCGACGCCAGGGGCAGGATGAGGTAGAGGGCCAGCAGTCCCGCCAGCCAGGGCAGCGGCGTCTTGGCCAGATCGCGCCTGCATGCCACCGCGCCCACCACCCGCCGTTCCCGCCGGCTCACGAGGCCGCCCACGGCGTCCCGTTCAGCTTCCTCGGCCCGGCAGCAGTGCCCGCAGGCCAGGGGGAACCGCGCGCGCATCGCCAGCCAACACCGGGCGCACCACGTCCAGCCCCCCGGCATTCATGATCGCAGCGGCCCTTGACCCGAGCAGAAAACGGACGAAGGCCACCGCCCCAGTGGGGTCGGGTGCCCCGCGCAGCACGGTCACGGTGAACACCGCCCCCGGGTCCAGGCTCGTCGCAGGGGTGACATACGGCAGGTGGGCCTGCACCGCCTCGCTGCGATAGAAGAACCCCGCGTCCAACTGGCCAGACTCCAGCCGGCCCAGCAGCGTCTCCTCAGGAAAGATCTGCGCCCCGTCACGCCCGGTGCTCAGCAGGGCATCGAGCGCAGGGGCGTGGTACCGCATGGCCGCACGCTCCAGTAGCGTGACCGTCAGAGCGCCCTTGGGATCCAGCTGCGGGTCCGTGCGCCCCACGCGCAGGCCAGGCTCCTGGAGCGCGAGGTACCAGGGTTGGGAGCCGAAGAGCGCCTCCATCCGGGCGGTCGGCCGGTAGGCCACCACCAGCGGGGCCTGGGCGAAGGTGGCGTACCAGCTGACCCAGGAACCGTGGGCGGCGAGCGCCATCTGCTGATCGACGGAGGGGTCGGCACTCAGGAACACGTCCGCCCGGCGAAGATGGCCCTCAACCTGGTACGCCAGGGCCAGCGATCCGCCGGCGTAGCCGAGCACACGGCGGCCGCTCTGGCTGCCGAAGGCGGGCCCAAGGCCTCGTTCCATGAGATGAACCAGGGAGCCCGCATACAGGACCCGCACGGGTTGCGCGCCCGGTCCGCCACAGGCGGTCAGGACGCCCGTCAACAGCAGCAGCCCTCCCACCAGCCCGGCCCGGCGCACGGCGGTGACAGGCAAGAGCCCCCAACCTCCCAAGGATGGCCCCCGGGCAAGTATAACGCAGCCGGCTTGCTGCTGAAGGCCTTGGGAACCGATGCCGGGGGAGAGCCCGGCACCGCCGGCCTCCCCCGGATCGCCTCAGTACGGCCCGTAGCGACGCGTGCCGATCCAGAACGGCTGCGCCGCACGCGACGGGGCGAAGGTCCCCTCGGAACCGTAGCGCGTTGTCGTCCGGCCGGACCCACTCATCGGGGCATACCCCAAGGTCTCATCCGGAGCTTCACTCGCGTACGGACCAAGCGTCGGGGCACCGGCCAGCACGCCGGATGCACCTGTCCTCTCCATGGCGCGTGAACGTCGCGCGCGCGCCGGCTCTCTTCCATCGGCCGTCGCCATCCGCATCGCCTCCTCACGCCTGTGGAACCGTCCCGCCGCCGCTAGCGTGCGCCGCGGCGTCTTTCGCTACTCTTCCCGTCTCGGCGCGTCTCTCGATCATCCGCGCGGTTGCCCGCCCCGCGCGGCAGGGGGGCTTGCCGCCTGCTCCGAAGAGGCCCAAGGTGTTCTTGGTCTCGCGCGGTGAGCGGTCGTGTGGCTCAAGCGACAGTCGTGTGCCGAGGTGGAGCGTGGTGCGCGGTGGAGGTCGGCCCTCGCTGGAACAAGGTGGCACCAGGGATCTGGTCCCGTGTCTTCGGCGCTCCGGAGACCTTCACGGCGCGCTCGGCGCTGAAGGCCGCACCACGATGGGAAGCGCTGGGAGAGATCCCGGATGCACCGTTCCCATTTGACCCCGCGGCCGCCAGCGGCGAGGTGCGGGGTGGGCGCACGGTGCTGCGGTTTCCACTGCGGCCCAACACTCCAGTCTTCGGCCTGGGCCTGCAGTTCCTCCGTCTGGATCAGCGGGGCCGCACGCGCTATCTGCGGGTGAACAGTGACCCTGTGCAGGACACCGGGGAGACGCATGCGCCCGTGCCCTTCTACGTGGGGGGCGACGGGCACGCGGTCCTCATCGACACCGCCCGCATCGTCACGATCCACGTCGCCTCCGTGGTGCGGCGGAAGGAGGCCGTTCCCACCCCCGACCGCACAACCGACCCGGCCTGGCAGGAGACCCCGCCGGGAAGCTGGGTCGAGGCGGTGCTGGCCGCTCCGGGGGCAGAGGTCTTCGTGTTCGGCGGGCCCACCGTGCGGGATGCGGTCCGCCGGTACAACCTCTTCTCTGGCGGCGGCTTCCTGCCCCCCCGCTGGAGCCTTGGATTCTGGCACCGGACACCCACACGGTACAGCGCCGCGGAGGTGGAGGCCGAGGCCGCGGAATACCGTCGGCGCGGCTTTCCCTGTGACGTGATCGGGCTCGAGCCAGGGTGGCACACCGCGGCGTATCCGTGCTCCTACGAATGGTCGCGCGAGCGGTTCCCGGACCCGGCGGGGTTCGTGCACCGCTTGGCGGAGGCGGGGTTCACCGTCAACCTCTGGGAGCACGCCTGGGTCTCCCCCAAGGCAGAGGTGCACGGGCCTTTGGCACCGCTCTCGGGATCGCACACGGTGTGGGGGGGGCTGGCCCCCGACTACACCCTGCCCGAAGCCCGCAAGATCCTGGAGAACCAGCACGAGCGTGCGCACCTGGCTGCGGGCGTCGCCGGCTATAAGCTCGACGAGTGCGACGGCAGCGAGTTGACGAGCGGCTCCTGGATGTTCCCGGCCCACGCCACCTTCCCCTCGGGGCTGGATGGGGAGCAGATGCGCCAGGTTTACGGGCTCATCCTGCAGCAGTTGACGGCCGGCCTCTTCCGGCGTCGGGACCGTCGCACCTTCGGCCTCGTCCGGGCCTCGGGCGCGGGCGCAGCGCCCCTACCTTACGCGCTCTACACCGACCTGTACGACCACCGTCAGTACGTGCGCGCGCTCTGCAACGCGGGTTTCGCTGGTCTGCTCTTCGCCGCGGAGGTGCGCGGCGCATCCTCGCCCGAGGAGTGGGTGCGCCGCGTCCAGGTGGCGAGCCTCTCCCCGCTGGCCCAGTTGGACGCCTGGTCGTCTGGGACCAAGCCCTGGACCTTCCCCGAGGTCGAGACGGCCGTGCGAAGGGCCCTGGAACTGCGGGTCCGGCTCGTGCCCTACCTCTACACGGCCTTTGCCCGCTACCAGCGGGACGGGACCCCGCCGGTACGGCCGATGGCCCTGGAGGAGGATCCTGGCGAGGCCAGGCTGGCGGACGACCAGTACATGCTGGGGCAGGACCTGTTGGTCGCCCCACTGTTTGCGGGTCAGACCGAGCGTAAGGTTCTCCTGCCGCCGGGGAACTGGTACGACTTTGAAACCGGAGAGCTCCTGGAGGGCGGCGGGGCCGCCGTGCTCGCGCGTCCGCTGGAGTCCATACCCCTGCTGGTACGCGAGGGGGCGATCGTGCCGCTCATGCCGCCCCTGCCGCACACGCCGCGGGCCGGCGAGACGGTGGCCCTGGAGGTGCGCCACTACGGCCCGCGTCCTGGGCGCTACCGGCTCTACGATGATGACGGCGAGACGCTGGCCTTTGAGCACGGAGCATTCCGCTGGATCGACCTCGCCGTCGACATCTCCCAGGACGGCGTACGGCGGGGGCGTGTGGAGATGGGGCCGGATGTCGGGGGCCTGGTCTACGATCCGGTGCAGTGGGTGTTCCTCGGTTGAACGCGGGCCTCCCAGCCCGGGACAGGACCGCGACTCAGCCCTCTGGACGGAGCAGGGGGAAGAGCACGACATCGCGGATGGACGGGGAGCCGGTGAGGATCATGGCCAGCCGGTCCATGCCCACCCCGAGACCTCCGGCAGGAGGCATGCCGTGCTCCAATGCGCGCAGAAAGTCCTCGTCCAGCACCTGAGCCTCCTCGTCGCCCCGCTCCCGCTCCTGGGCCTGCTGTGCGAAGCGCGCGCGCTGCTCGTCGGGGTCGTTCAGCTCGCTGAAGGCGTTGGCCAACTCCAGTCCGCCCACGATGGCCTCGAAGCGCTCAACAAGCCGCGGGTCGTCCCTGCGCCGGCGTGCCAGAGGGGAGATGTCCACGGGGTGGCCCACCAGGAACGTGGGCTGGATCAGCCCGGGCTGCACGAGGGACTCGACCATGGCCTCCAGGACATGCGCCGGGCTGGTGCCCGCCGCGACATCCACGCCCGCCTCGTGGGCCAGCTGGCAGGCCTCCCGCGAGGTACCCCCCAGAACGTCCAGGCCCCTCGGCACCGCGTCCACCATGGACAGCCGCGGCCAGGGGGGCGCAAGGTCGAGTGGATGTCCCTGCCAGGTGACGTGCGTGTCCCCGGCCACGGCGACGGCGGCCGCCACCACCAGACCCTCGGTGAGATCCATCATGTCCTGATAGTCCGCGTAGGCCTGGTAGGCCTCGAGCATCGTGAACTCCGGGTTGTGGCGCGTGGAGATCCCCTCGTTGCGAAAGACGCGCCCGATCTCGTACACCCGCTCCATCCCACCGACCAGAAGCCGCTTGAGATGCAGTTCCAGCGCGATGCGCAGGTGCAGATCCAGATCCAGCGCGTTGTGGTGGGTGGCAAACGGGCGGGCGGCGGCACCTGAGGCCACCGCATGCAGCACGGGAGTCTCCACCTCCAGAAACCCGCGCCCGTCGAGGTGTGCGCGCATCGCCCGCAGCATGAGGCTCCGGCGCACGAAGAGATCGCGCACACCGGGGTTGGCCACCAGGTCCAGATAGCGCCGCCGCTGCCGGGCGTCGGCATCACGCAGGCCGTGCCACTTGTCTGGAAGGGGGCGCATGGCTTTGGAGAGCAGTGTCCAGCCGCCCACGTCCACGCTGATTTCGCCGACGCGCGTGCGCATCAGCCGGCCCCACACACCGACGATGTCCCCCAGGTCCAGTCGCCCGAAGGCGCCGTAGACCCGCTCGTCCAGGGCGGTCGCGCGGACGAAGAGCTGGATGCGCCCGCTGCGATCCTGCACATCGGCGAAGCTGACGCGCCCCTGCCTGCGCAGGGCCATGATGCGCCCGGCCAATCGGACGTCCTGGCCCTGCAACTCGTCGAAGCGGTCGGCCAACTCTTGGGCGCGGTGGCTGACCTCGAAGCGCCCGCCGAACGGGTCCACACCGAGCTGGCGCCAATCGGCGAGCTTGGCCCGCCGTGCCGCCAGCTCGTCCCCCTCCGGCGGGATTTCGGTCCCCACGCCTCTGCCCCCCCACG
>JAKAUG010000334.1 GCA_021827805.1 Bacillota bacterium
AGCGCGGGTTGCTCGGTGTCGGAATCGATAACGCGGCGTCGTCCCAGTTCTTCGGATACTTCTTGGAAACCAAACAAGCGTTTCCCGCAGGGGCCTTCGTGCAGACGCAGATGGAGCCCTATCCAGCCGCCAACGGCGTCGGGCAAGCCGCGCAGACCATTATCGCGGTGCAGACAGCGTCCACCGATCGCACTGGGTTGCTCAACTACGTCATCGTTTCCTACCGGCAGGACGCCGGCAACCAGAGCCTCTTGGTCGGATTCGCCAACGGCCTGGTCCGCGGAGCCACCACGACCACCCTCGATACCGTGGTGCGCCCCGGTCTGCTGACGGCGGTGCAGAACCAACCCGTTACCGTCACCACCAACGGCACGAACAGCTACGAAGCCTGGCTTGGCAGTACCCCTGTCTATCGAGGAACCAATCTGCATCTGCGCATTCCGCCCCCTTTCCAGGTATACCTGGAAGTGCAGGCCGCCGCGACCGACTACACGGCATACTTCCGCACCCTGTATGTCTACCGGTCCGATCACGTCACCATCACCGGCCTCCCGCCCGGTGCTGATGTCCGTCTGTCCGTCTCGGCGCCGATGGCGGACCAACTCGACGCGATCGCGGCGGGGTCCGGCACCGCGAGCATGCTCCTTCCCCCGCCGAATCTCACCGTGGATGGTACGCTGCGGATCTCCGCCCGTGGGCGCAGTTGGGTGTTTTCGGGCATCACCCTGCACGGTGGTGACATCTATCAGTGGCGCAGCACCCTGTGACGCTGCGGCAGCGTGATGGTGGGGATCCATGACGGCCGTACCGGCGGAATTGATCCTTGCAGGAAGCATACGACTGCTCGGGGTTGCGGTTTTCTTTCTCGTGATGTCCCCACGCGTCTTCGGGCCAGTCAAGGATCTGGATGGCTGGGATCGCTCCTTCGCGCCGGCGATTTGGATGACAGGCGCGCTCGCGATTGTTGGAATCGCGATCCGGATGGGCGGTGGCTTTGGATTTGTGTTCGTGGCTCTGATGCTGATCATCGGGCGCAGTGCTCTGGGACATGCCGTCTTCGGCATGGAAAACTGGTCGCGCATCCTCGATTGGTGGGACCGGGTTCAGGTCCGGGACCTGCCGCGGCGCGTCACCGCCCACGTCGCAAGAGGCTTGGCGCGGATTGCGCGGCAGGTGCGCACTTTGCCGTCAGAGCGTTTCCTGGTGCCCACCGCCGCGGGTCTGCTGCTCGCGTTGCTGATCATGCCACCGTCGCATCTCTGGTCGGTGTCCGGGCCAGAGGCGTTCACGCGCTTCGCCTCGGCGTTGAGCCGGCTGGAGTTCGCCCTTTCGGGGGAACCGTTTGCGGCCGGTGTTCGGCCGGTCGGCCTCGACGTGGTCTTGACGCAGTGGAACACGGTCGTCCATTTGAACCCACTTATTCTGACGCTGCTCTGGCCACCCCTCGTCCGTGTTGCCGCCGCATGCTGCGTGATGTATGTGGGGGCGCGGGTCGGAGGAGCGCCTGCGGCTGGACTCTGCAGCGGGTTCGTATACGAGATGCTGATCCGAGCAGGCTTGGCGCATCTCGGCGACGGTGCGCCGTCCGCGCTGGTGGCCCCCATGCTGGCCGTGCTCGCCTTTCACTATACCCGCCAGATGGTCACGTCTCGGGAGGGTCATGCGTCCGCATGGACCGTCACCGCCCTGGTGGGGCTGTCCGGGCTCATGGGATGGGTGCCATTTACGAACACGTTGCTCACATCGGTCTCGACGATGCTGGGCTATGCGATGAGCGGAGGCGCCTGGCGACGTCTCGCGCTGCAGCTCACCACGGTCTTCCCGCTGGCGTTCGTGCCTGGGACGCTCGCGCTTGCGTGGGGCTTGTGGAGCCACCACCAGGTCAGCCCCTTTTGGCAGAACGGCGAAGTCCTCTCGCCCGCGCTGATGGTGCTCCTTGCCGCCGCAGCCGTTGCACTGTGGGTCCAGCAACTCTTCGTCACCCTGGCGACGCGTCCATCAGGTTCTCTCTCACCGCGTCCGGCGCCGACAACCGCACGCCGCTCAGGTCCTGGCGGCGCGCCGCGCTTCACGTGGGCTGCTGCGGCCGCGCCTGATGACCGCCACCCCGAACGGTATCCCTCCGTCGCCGACGGCCAGCACTTCACGGACGCGCCACCAGGGTGGCGATCGGCCATGGCCGCGGACGCCGCAGCGGTCTCATGGCTGTGCCTGGCTGCCGCGCTCGTCCCATCGCTCCTGCACGAAGTGGCCACCCAGGCGGTCGTCATCGTGGCCGTGTCCCTCGCCGCGGCGGTCCTGTGGCGCGCTCTGGAGCACCCGAATCGGACCCGCTATCTGGCCAACGGGGCCGCGGTGCTGTGCCTTGCCGGCAGCCTGATCATGCTTTGGCGGACCGTTCCAGGTCCGACGCCGTCCCTTGCAGACTCCCACGGTACTGACGCGACCATTCGCGCCTACATCCGGATCGAGGCATCTCAGCCGCGAGGGACCTGGGCTGCGGTGGATACGTCTCCTTACGAGTTGACTGCCGGATGGGGGAAGACGTATCCCCCAACGCTCTGGGTGCACTTGGCGAATCCAGTGCCGGGACCCTCGGGGCTGGAGTATCGGGGCTCGCCGCTCAAGGTGCAGCATGTGTTTCTCTTCTTCCGCAACCTTGCGTCACCAACCGCGGAGTCATATGCGGACGTCGAACTGTGGCATTGGTACCGTACCTGGCTGATCAGCGGCGGCACAGCCATCCAGTATTTCCATGCTGGCGAGTTAACCGTCGTCGAATTGTTCCCCCAACGCTCGCCCACCCCCCAAGCGGTCCAGTAGCGGACCGCGTCCCACAGGGAGCGTCCGCGCACGGCAGGCTGGCCCGTATCAGCGCAGGGCGTGAAGTCGGGCCGTGTTGCCGCGTGTGCGCATCCCGGGCCGGCCCGCGTCCCGCGGCGCGACCCCCGTGCCATGGCGTGTTGAGGATACCCAGCCTGTCTCCCATCCCAGCGGCGTCATGACCGCCGTCGCCTGGATCCTGCGCCAGATGGGCGTGGTGGACACCCTCGATGCCATGCTCACCTGGGACCGCGCGCAGTGCAATCTCTCCCCGGGTCCCCGCCTGCTTGGCCTCATCCTCTGCGCCCTGTTTGACCGCACTGCGCTCTCCCGAGTCGAGCGGATCTTGGTGCGCCAGGACATCCCCGTCCTGTTGGGTCCGGGCGTCCAAGCCCGCGATCTCAATGACGACGCGCTCGGCCGTGCCCTGGACAAGCTTGCGCAAGCCCGTGCGGCCACCGTCTTCCATACCGTGGCCGCCAAGGTCTGGGCCCATGAACGGGTGCCCTTCGATATCCCGCACGGCGACACCACCGCCGTCGCCCTCTACGGCGAGTACGCCTCCGCCGCGCCCGCTGCCCTTCAGATCGTCCGGGGGTATAGCAAGGATCACCGACCGGACCTCAAGCAGGTCGGCATGGGCCTGGTGGCCAACTCCGAAGGCATCCCGTGGCTCGGGGATGTGCATGACGGCAACCTCAATGACACGGTCTGGAACGCTCAGGTCATCGGTGACTTACAGAGGCTGCTGCCGGAGGAGACCCTGCGCTCCATCCTCTATACGGCCGATTGCAAGGTCGTCACCCCCGACAACCTCTTGGCCATGGACAAAGCCGGCCCCATTGGCTCAGTCGGCTGCCCGAGACCTACGGCGCGGCCGAAACGCTGAAGCACCAGGCCTTCTCGGAAGGAGGCTGGGATGCCCCGGACCCACTCAGCCCGCGGCCCCGTGCCGCCAGGTACCGCCTGCGGGCCTTCACCGACATCGGCATCAGCGGCGACCCCGAGCATCCCCTGGCCAACTTGCGGTATCGCTGCATCGTCGTGCATTCAACCGTACTGCAGGCACGTGCCCTCGCCCCGCAACAGCAGCTCATTGCCGAGGAACGCCAAGCTCTCGACAAGGCGCTCGCTGCCCTGCCCACCTTCCCCTCCGCGGAAAAGGCGCAGGAGGCTGCCACCGCCTTGACGGCCAAGCTCCACCCGCGTCACCCGCGTGATCACCATGTACAACGGAATTTCAGGTAGGGTGAAGGGGGGTGACGCGGTGTCGGAGGCTCAGGCGGTGCAGGCCGTTGCGCGAGAGTCCGAGCACCAAGACGCGATCATCCGCGTGGAGCGTCTGGTCAAGCGATACCCGGGGCGGCCCACCAACGCGGTGGACGGGATTTCCTTCGCGGTGGCTCGCGGGGAGATCTTCGGGCTCCTGGGACCCAACGGTGCGGGGAAGACGACCACCATTGGCATCCTCACGACGCGGGTGATGCCGACCTCTGGCCGGGCGGAAATCGCCGGGGTCGATGTTGCCCGCCGTCCCGTTGAGGCCAAGCGGCGCTTCGCGGTGGTGCCGCAGCGCAATAACTTGGACCGGTCCCTGACGGCACGACAGAACCTCATCTTTCACGCGGCGTACTTCGGTATGGCCCCCGCTGAACGCGAGCGGCGGGCCGATGCCCTGCTCGAACAGTTCGGGCTGAGTGACCGAGGCAACGAACGCGTCGACCGTTACTCGGGCGGGATGGCCCAGCGCCTCATGATCGCCCGGGCCCTGATGCATCGTCCGGACGTGCTCTTCCTGGACGAACCCACGACCGGCCTGGATCCGCAGTCCCGGCTGTTTGTCTGGGACCGGGTCCGCGACCTTCACCGCGCGGGGTTGTCCGTCGTCCTGACCACCCACGCCATCGACGAGGCGGAGTCGATGTGTGGCCGGGTTGCCATCATCGACCACGGGTGCCTGCTCGCGCTCGACCGTCCGCAGGCCCTGAAGTCCCTGGTGCCGGGCCACCGCGCCCTGGAGGTGCGTGCCCTGTTTTCCCCCGAACAAGCCGGGACCGGTGGACCGGCCCTGGCAAACCACCTGCGCGGCCTGCCAGGGGTGGAGCGCGTCGAGGAGGTCGGCAAGGAAGCCCCGGTCCCCGCGGGTGCTCCCCCCGTGGCACCGGGCGGTCCCTGGGGACAGGCGGGGCCCCCGCCCGCGTCCCCGCGCCCGGGGGAGGTCGTCCTGCGCCTCTACGCGGGAGCGGGTACGTCCGGACTGATCACCGCCGTCGCCCAGGCGACCGCGGCGGCGGGTGCCGAGATCGCCGACCTCAAGAGCCACGATGTCAGTCTGGAAGACGTGTTCATTCACCTGACCGGACGGGGGTTGCGCTGATGGCCGTCCTGGAGCAAGCCGCACCTGAGCCCGTGACCCGGGGTACCGCCCTGGGGGCCATCGGGGCCATCTTTCGCCGGGACGTGGTCGTCACGGGCCGCGAGTTCTGGATGTTCCTGGCCCAGGTGCTCCTGCAGCCCCTGGCCACCCTCTTCATCTTTGGCCGGATCCTCCCAGGGATCGGGATGGCCAGTGGCGACTATGCCAAGATCCTCATGCCGGGCGTCGTCGTCCTGACCGTCGTGATCACGGCGCTGCAGAGCACGGCGATGCCCCTGGTGATCGAGTTCGGGTGGACCAAGGAGATCGAGGACCGCCTCCTGGCGCCCCTGCCGGTGACCTGGGTGGGGGTGCAGAAGGTGCTGTTCGCCGCCGCCCGCGGCGTGGTGGCTGGGATCGTCATCTTCCCCCTGGGCATCTGGATCGTGGGCGCCGCGGCGGTCCACGTCACGCCGGCCAACGTCGGCCCCATCGCCTTCTACACCGTGATGGCGGCCCTGGTGGGCGCGACCATCGGCCTGACCCTGGGGACGCTGGTCGGCCCGCAGCAGATCAACATCATGTTTGCCCTCATCCTAACGCCGATGCTCTTCACCGGCTGCACGCAGTACCCGTGGGCGGAACTCGGTCACGAGCGGTGGTTCCAGATCCTCACGCTCTTCAACCCGATGACCTACGCCAGTGAGGGCCTGCGGGCCGCGATGGTCCCCACCCTCCCGCACCTGAGCCACCTGGTGGTCGTGCCGGTCCTGATCGCGTCCATCATCCTCTTTGGGGCCGTCGGGCTCCGCGGTTTCCAGCGCCGATCAGTGGACTGACCCTCTCCACGGCGAGCCGGCAGAGGCCCCTGGTCGTGGACCGGGGGCCTGTCGGCGTCTTCCCCAAGCCTCACGTGGATAGCGGCATAGCAGGACATACGCCCATCGATGGGAGGTGGTCTGGTTGGCGGCTGGGGTGCAGAAGAATGGGCGACGATCGGAGCAGAGCGCGGAGGTGCCGCGGGCGTTGCGGCACGATCTGGACGCCAGTGACGGGGATGTCGTGGCCCAGGCGCTGGCACGGACGGCGTTTGAGCGGTTGCGTCACCAGTTGGCGATGATGAGACGCGCCGAGATGGGGTTGGTCGACATCCCGGAGGGAGCTCCCAGCCAGGCGGCCATCGCCGCCCTGGTGGCCACGCTCA
>JAKAUG010000402.1 GCA_021827805.1 Bacillota bacterium
AGGGCGGCATCCACCTGCTGCGTGATGACATCCCCCAAAGGGCACCCAGGGCTTGTGAGCGTCATCTCGACACTGACGTTGTCCTCGGCGTCCAGCCCGATGTCATACACCAAGCCGAGTTCGATGATGTTCATGCCGATCTCGGGGTCCTGGACCGTTGTCAGGGCATCCTTGATCTGCTCCTCATCCAGCGCCATGCGCGCACCCCCGACCCGAGTATAACCCCGCGGATCGGGGGTGCGGCGCGTCCCTACTCCTCACCCCCGACATCCACGTCCGCCCCGCCATCCGCGCCCTCCGGCAGCTCAGCATGGTCCGCCAGCACCGTGACCCGGTCCGGTTTGACCTCCAGGAAGCCCCCCGAGGTCCCCAGGACGAGCGGCGCCCCGCTCGCGCGTCGGATCGTGACCGACCCGTCCACCAGGCGCGTGATCAGCGGCGCGTGGTGGGGCAGGATGCCCAACTCGCCCTCGGAACCGCGGGCGATCACCATCTCCGCCGGACCGGACCACACCAGTCGCTCCGGCGTCACCACCTCGACCATCAGCACTCCAGCCACGCCCCACACCCCCTCCGCGGCCGTCGGATCCGGCGGGCTAGAGCGTCTCGGCCTTCTTCACCGCCTCCTCGATCCCGCCGACCATGTAGAAGGCCATCTCCGGCAGGTCGTCGTGCTTGCCGTCCAGGATCTCGCGGAAGCCGCGCACGGTATCCTTGGTGCGCACGAACTTGCCGGGAGCCCCCGTGAACTGCTCGACGACGAACATGGGCTGGGTCAGGAAGCGCTCGATCTTCCGCGCCCGCGCCACGGTGAGCTTATCCTCTTCGGAGAGCTCATCGATGCCCAGGATGTTGATGATGTCCTGCAGCTCCCGGTAGCGCTGCAGCACCTCCTGCACCCCGCGCGCCACCTGATAGTGCTCCTCGCCGACCACGTGCGCGTCGAGGATGCGCGAGGTCGAGGCGAGCGGGTCCACGGCGGGATACAGGCCGCGCTCGGTCATGCGCCGCTCCAGGTTCGTTGTGGCGTCCAGATGGGAGAACGTGGTCGCTGGGGCGGGGTCCGTGTAGTCGTCGGCCGGCACGTAGATGGCCTGCACCGAGGTTACCGAGCCCTTGCGGGTGGAGGTGATGCGCTCCTGCAGTTGGCCGACGTCCGTCGCCAGGACCGGCTGGTAACCCACGGCGCTCGGCATGCGCCCAAGCAACGCGGACACCTCCGAGCCGGCCTGGATGAAGCGGAAGATGTTGTCGATGAACAGCAGCGTGTCCCGGCCTTCCTCGTCGCGGAAGTACTCGGCCATGGTCAGTCCAGTGAGGGCCACGCGCATGCGGGCGCCCGGGGGCTCGTTCATCTGCCCGAAGACCAGCGCCGTCTTGGCCAGGACGCCGGACTCGGTCATCTCTCCATAGAGCTGTGTGCCTTCCCGCGTCCGCTCGCCGACCCCGGAGAAGACTGATATCCCACCGTGCTCGGTGGCGATGTTGCGGATGAGTTCCTGCACCAGCACCGTCTTGCCCACGCCGGCACCGCCGAAGAGCCCGATCTTGCCGCCCTTGGGATAGGGCGTCAGCAGGTCGATGACCTTCAGGCCCGTCTCGAGCACCTCGGCGGCCGTGGCCTGATCGGTCAACTCCGGCGCCGACCGGTGGATGGGATCACGGCGCGTACCCTCCACGGGCCCCTTGCCGTCGATGGGTTCGCCCAGGACGTTGAACATGCGGCCCAGCGTGGCCGGTCCGACCGGCACCTCGATGGCGCTCTCCAGGTCCTCAGCCTGCGCGCCGCGCACCAGGCCGTCCGTGGAGGACATGGCCACGCAGCGCACCCGGTTGTCGCCCAGGTGGTGGAAGACCTCGGCGATGAGGTCCACCCGCCCGGCACCCTCGACCTGCCCCTGCCGGGTCTGCGCCTCGGCAACGATGCGCACGGCGTTATACACGTGCGGCAGCTGCCCAGGCGCGAACTCCACGTCCACCACAGGTCCGATGACGGAAACGACCTTACCCAGGCTCCCCATGCCATCCGGCCTCCTCGCCAGGCTTGCCGCGTCAGGCGCCGTCCCGTCCCCTAGAGGGCGTTGGCGCCGCCCACGATCTCCGCAATCTCCTCGGTGATCGCCGCCTGCCGCATGCGGAAGCTGACCAAGGTCAGGTGGTCGATCAGTTCCCCAGCGTTCCGCGTGGCGTTGTCCATGGCGGCCATGCGGGCCCCGAACTCGCTGGCCTTGGCCTCCAGGAGCGCCCGGTACACCAGCACGCTGATGTAGTGCGGCAGAAGGTGCTCCAGAACATCCCTCGGCTCAGGTTCGAAGATGTACTCGCCGCCGACGCCCTCCTTGGTCCCCTTGCCCCGCAGCTCCTCCCCGGCGATGGGCAGGAGTCGCACCGCCACGGGACGGCAGGTGACGGCGTTCACGAACTGCGCATACACCAGATGGACCCGGTCGCATTGCCCAGCCAGATACAGGCGCGTCGCCTCCTGGCCGATCCGCTGGGCGTCCGCGAAGCGGGGTTCGTCCCCCAGGCCCAGGAACTCGCCCGCCAGTTCCATACCGCGCCGACGGAAGTAATCGCGTCCCTTGCGTCCGACCGCCAGCACCCGCGGCTGCGCGGCCCCGCGCAACAACTGCGCCGCCGCGCGGTTCAGGTTGGAGTTGTAGGCGCCAGCCAGACCACGGTCCGCCGTGACGACGATAGCCAGCGTGGAGGCCGCGGGCCGCTCCACCAGGAAGGGATGGTCCACGCCAGCGTGGACCGCCAGCCGAGCCAGCACGCCCTGCACCGCATCGGCGTAGGGGCGCCCCGCCGCCGCCCGCTGCTGCGAACGCCGCAGCTTGGCCGCCGCGACCATCTTCATGGCGGACGTGATCTTGCGGATGTTCCGCACACTGATGATCCGTCGCCGGATCTCCTTCAGGCCCTGGGCCACTTCGCCGCCTCCATCCGCCCCAGTTCCAGCGCGTCCACCCCGGCCGGCCTAGCCGGCAAAGCCCTTGCGGAACGTGGTCACGGCCTCCTTGAGGCCCTCTTCAAGCTCAGGGGTCAGGCTCTTGGCCGCCGTCACCTGCTGGAGCAGTTCCTGGCGCTCGGCGCGCAGAAAGAGCAGAAAATCGCGCTCGAAGGCCACCACGCGTTCGACGGGGATGTCGTCCAGATAGCCGCGGGTCCCGGCATACACCACCGCCACCTGCTCGGCCACGGGCTGGGGCTGGTACTGCGGCTGCTTCAGGAGCTCGGTCAGCCTGCGCCCGCGGGCCAGCCGGGCCTGGGTCGCCTTGTCCAGATCGGAGGCGAACAGTGTGAAGGCGGCGAGTTCCCGATACTGGGCGAGGTCGAGGCGCAGCCCGCCCGCGACCTTGCGGATCGTGCCGACCTGGGCGTCGCCGCCCACACGGGAGACCGAGAGGCCCACGTTGACAGCGGGGCGCACGCCCGCGTAGAAGAGGTCCGCCTCCAGGTAGATCTGCCCGTCCGTGATCGAGATCACATTCGTCGGGATGTACGCTGAGACGTCTCCGGCCAGCGTCTCGATGATCGGCAGGGCCGAGAGCGAGCCGCCGCCCTGGTCGTCGGCCAGTTTCGCCGCACGCTCCAGAAGCCGGCTGTGCAGGTAGAAGACGTCCCCGGGGTAGGCCTCGCGTCCCGGCGGCCGGCGCAGCAGCAGCGACATGGCCCGGTAGGCCACCGCGTGCTTGGACAGGTCGTCATACACGCACATGGCGTGCCGGCCGCTGTACATGAAGTACTCGCCCATCGCGCAGCCGGCGTACGGCGCCAGATACTGCAGCGGGGCGGCCTCCGAGGCCCCGGCCACCACGACGATGCTGTACTCCATGGCCCCGTGCTCCTCAAGCGTGCGGATCAGCCGCGCCACCGAGGAGGACTTCTGACCGATGGCCACATAGATGCAGACGATGTTCTGGCCCTTCTGGTTGATGATCGTGTCGATGGCCACCGCGGTCTTGCCCGTCTGGCGGTCCCCGATGATCAGCTCGCGCTGGCCGCGCCCGATGGGGATCATCGTGTCAATGGACTTGATGCCCGTCTGCAGCGGTTCGTGCACGTTCTTCCGCTCGATGACCCCCGGCGCCCGCGACTCGATCGGCCGCGTCTCCGTGGTCGCGATCGGCCCCTTGCCGTCGATCGGTTCGCCCAGGGCATTCACCACGCGTCCGATCAGGGCGTCGCCCACCGGCACCCGGGCGATCTCACCCGTGCGCTGCACCGTGTCTCCCTCGCGGATGGCCTCCTCCGAACCGAAGAGGACGCAGCCCAGCGTCTCCTCCTCCAGGTTCAACACCATGCCGCGCACGCCACCGGGGAACTCCAGCAGCTCCCCGACCATGGCGTCGCGCAGACCATAGACCGATGCGATCCCATCACCGACCGCGAGCACGACGCCGACCTCGTCCATCTGCGCGCGGCCGTCGAACTGCTCGATCTGGCGCCGCAACACCGCGCTGATCTCTTCCGGACGGATGCTCACCCTGTATTCCACCTCACACTGGCTCGTGGCTCCGCCGCCCAGGCCGCCCTAGGCTTGGCCGCTCCGCAGCCGCCGGCGCAGGCGTGTGAGCTGGCCGGCCACGGTTCCATCCAGCACGCGATCCCCCACCAGAACGCGTGCCCCCCCGATCAGGTCCGGGCGCACCTCGCTCCGGATGTCCACCTTGCGGCCCAGCTGGCGCCCAAGGGATTCCGCCACCGCGGCGCTGGCAGCCTGGTCCACGGGCCGCGCCGTCTGGAGCACCGCGCGCACCCGCCCTTCGGCCTCGTCCAGCCGGGAGCTGAGCTCGCGCGCAATCTCCTCCAGCAGGGCCAGCCGTCTCTTGTCGGCCAAGACCCGCACAAACCGGCTCACCAGGGGGCTCGCCCCCTCACAGAGCCCGCCGACCAGGGCACCCGCCGCCGCGGGGTTGACTCCCGGATGCGCCAGCAGTTCGCGCGCTCCGGAGACCTGGCGCAACCCCGCGGCCAATCCCTGGACCTCCGCCAGCACCTCGGAGGCCCGGCCCTCCGCCTGGGCCAGCGCAAACAGGGCCTCGGCGTACGGGCGAGCCGCGGTCTTCACCGTTCACCGCCCGCCTGGGCGTTCACCGACGCCACAAACTCCTCGACGAGACGGCGGTCCCCTGCGTCGTCCAGCCTGGCGCGCACCAGCTTGCTGGCAGCCTCCACGACGAGGTCGGCCACCTCCTGGCGGAGGGCGGCCACCGCCCGATCCCGTTCGCGCGAGATCTCCGCCCGAGCCTCTTCCCGCTGCCGCACCGCCGCCGCCTGGGCCTGCTCCAGCAGTTGCCGCGCCTGCTCGTCAGCCGCGCGGCGGGAGCGCTCCAGAATCTCCTGCGCCTGGGCCCGGGCCTCAGCCAGGGCCTTCTGCTGCTCGTCGCGGTACCGCACGGCCTCCTGCCTCTCGCCCTCCGCGGCGGCCAGGTGTTCCTCCACGTTCTTCCTGCGGCGCTCCATGGCCTGCAGCAACGGCGGCCAGGCGAAGATGCGCAGAAAGGCGAAGAGGAGGATGAAATCGACCAGCTGGGCGAGCAGCGTGGAGTTGATGTGCAGAGCCTGCAGGATACTGCCCATGCCGGATCAGACCTCCTGACGTCGCCACACCACCGGGCCCCGGACGGACCTAGTGGGTGAACACGAAGCCGACGAGCACGAGCACGATCAGGGGCAGGGCCTCGATCAGGCCGACGCTGATGAACGTGTTGGTCATCAGGCGCCCCTGAGCCTCGGGCTGTCGCGCGATGCCCTCCACAAACCGACTCGTGACCAGACCGTCACCGATACCAGCGCCGAGAGCGGCGAGGCCGAGTCCGATACCGGAAGCCAGGATGTGCGCAGCAGCCGCGTCCATTCGAGCTAGTCCCCCTCGTGGCCGGTTTGCCGGCCGGAATTCCGGATCCCCAGCCACTCACCCGCGGGCGCGGGGCCCCGGGTCAGTGCTCCTGTACGGCCGTCGCCTGGCTCACATACGCCAGGGACAGCACCATGAAGATGAAGGCCTGCACCGCGCCCACGAAGATGCTGAACAGCAGCCAGACGATGTGCGGCGCGAAGCCTCCCGTGAAGTAGAACCACTTCAGCGGAATCAGCTTGAGCAGCACGTCGATCATGAGTTCACCCGCGAAGATGTTCCCGAACAGACGGAAGGCCAGGGTCAGGGGCTTGGAGAGCTCCTCGATGGCCACAATCACGAGAAAGCCGTATCCGAGCGCGCCCGGTGTGTGGAGGAAGGTCTTGCCGTACTTGGCCCCATGCCGCCCAAACCCCGCGAGGTGGGTG
>JAKAUG010000399.1 GCA_021827805.1 Bacillota bacterium
GGACGGCCGCGCCGAGTTCGGCGCTCTCGACCGGGCGGCGCTCCGCCAGGAGGTTGGCGCCCGAGAGCACGCCGGCGCCGACCAGCACCAGGGCCAGGAGCCCTGGCAGTGCCCACCAGACACTGGTGCGCGGCCGTCGGCTGATCGGCGCCACCCTGGGCAGGGGGGCCCCCTGGGCGGGAGGCGGAGCCCCCGGCGTGGGGTCAAAGGTCAGCCAGCCGTAGGGCGGGATATAGGCCTCGACCCAGGCATGGGCCCAGTTGTTCGGGACCGTCACCGCCCCGCCCTGTGGGGGGACCGCCACGCGAAACCCCTCCACCCAGCGGGTGGGGATCCCCACCACGCGCAGCATGACGGCCATGGCGGTCGAGTAGTAGGTGCAGTAGCCCCGCCGCGCGGAGAACAGGAAGTAATCCACGAAGTCCTGCCCGGGCGGGGGCGCCGAGGCGTCCAGTGTGTACGGGAAGCGCTGCAGCTGCTGCTGGATGGCCAGCGCCTCCAGCAGCGGGTCGCCGCCGAGGCCCGAGGTCCACCGCACCGCCAGTTGCCGGACCCGCAGGGAGAGTTCGGGCGGCACCTCGCGGTCCGAGGGGAGCACCGGACCACCCAGGTCGCGCACGCTGCCGGCCTGCTCCACCTCCCATGTGGTGTGCTGGCTTGAGAGGGCCCCGAGCGGACTCAGCAGGGTGCCCCCCAACAGCGGGCGGTAGGAGGCCAACGCCAGGGTCCGGTAGACGCCGCTCGGCAGCACGGCCGCCGTGAGTTGGTAGGGCGCCAGTCCGGCGCTCGTCGCCGCCCATGCCTCGCCCTGGGTGTCCCAGGAGAGTCCTGGGGCGGTCAGCCGCAGCGGAGTCAGGGCGGTGAACAGGTTCGACCCGGTGCTGTCGCCGAGGGTCACCAGGGCGTTCACCTGCCGGAAGGGCTGGGGGAGCGTGAGGCCGCCCAGGAAGGAGGCGGCGAGGGCCCCGTTGCTCTGGTCTGGCCAGAAGGGATCCGGGGACGCGCCCTCATTGCTGCGACCCCATCCGCGCCCGTCGTAGGTGTCGAAGACGGCGCCGCGCAGGTAGAGCACCGACGGCAGCGGGGAACTGCCGCGGTGGATCCACAGGCCCAGCGCCGTGCCAGCGTTCGGGGTGGCGGCTCCGCCGAGTTGGCCCACGTCTGGCCCGAAGCCGACCTTGACGAGATCGAAGCCGTTGCGGTGCGTCGGCGCGGGCGCCCCCGTGCCGCCCGTACCGCCGGCCCCTCCGCCCGTGGGGGCCGGCGCCGTGCCGTAGCCCAGGGTTCCCTCACGGGTGGAGCGCTCCAGCGTCCCGACCAGCGGCAGGCCGTCGATCCAGCGGCCAACGGCCCCCAGGTTGGCTGGCCCCGAGGCGCGGGGCATCACCAGCAGGACGGCTGTCGCCGCTAGGCCAGCCACGAGCGCGCTGCCCAGCGCGAGCCAGGCCTGGGGCGCGGCGTCCTCCAGCGCCGGTTCGCGCGCGGCGGCGCGGCCCCGCGAGGCGGCCAGCCAGCAGAGGGCACTTGCCACCAGCGGCCAGAACATGCGTGTCGCGGCGTTGTCGACGAACTCCCACTGCAGGGTCAGCACGCCAAACCCCATGGCGATGGCCAGCGTTGGCCGGCGGGCGCGAGCCGCCTGAAAGAGCGGCAGCCCGATGCCGAGCCCCACCGCGACGGCCACCAGGGCCGCGGGCGCTCCGGCGAGTTCGGGCACCGCGCCGCGCAGCCAGGCCCAGAGCACGCCCATGGTGCTATCCGCGGCGGGCCCGCCCGCGCTGGCGGCCGCGCGACCGAACGCGATCACTCCGACCAGGACCAACGCGCCGAGGACGGCCAGGGGGACCCGGCGCGCCGCGACCGGCAGCGGGTGGGGCCCGACGGCCAGGTACGCTGTGGCCAAGGCCAGGACCAGCAGCCCCAGGTTGGCCGCGGTCTCGGGCAGACCGAGGAAGGCCGGCAGGGTCCATAGCACCAGCGTGGCGAAGGCGGTGGCCGCCGCGCCGACCAGCGCGTCCAGCAGCGGCGCTGCCAGCGCGGACGGAGGCCCTTCCGCGGCCCGTGGCTGATCCGGTCCCCGCATCAGCATTTCGGCGTGGCCGTCTGCTACCCCCGGCTTCAGCCGTGGGCCAGACCACGCCTCCCTCCCCTGCGATATTGCGGAACGCGGCGGTCACAGCCTGACCATCGAGCGCAAGGGGCTCGGGCGGAGGGTCTGCCGCCCAGCAGGACGCTCACGGCACCTCGGCGCGACACGCGCTGTCCAAAGGCACCGGCTTGCCGGTAAACGGTTTCGGACACCTCCCCCACCTCCCTTGCCCGCCTCGCGGTACGTGGGACTGGCGGGCCGCCGTGAACCGGCCCACCGCGTCCCGATCCTGGAGACGCAGGCCCCCGGCTTCCGCCGTGGGGCGGTTGACCCCGGCGTCCGCCCCGCCGGGCCCCGCCCGCGCGCCTCAGACTCCGTCCCGCGGCATCTGCAGGGCCCCCCAGGCCCCGAACCGCCCAGCGGGCACGAGCTGTCCCGCGAGGTGGGCGGCGGAGGTGGCCGCCCAGGCCTGGCAGCCGAGCCGATGCAGGCGCTGTACGGCTCTGGGTGGGGCATCCCCGCACAGCACCGCCGCCAGCCGCAGCCCCCGGGCCTGCAGGGCGGGGATCACCGCGGCCCACTGGTCGGGAGCCGCTGGGGTCACGAGCAGCACCAGGGCTGGCGGCGCCAGCCGCTCGCAGAGCCGCGGCAGACGTGCGGCGAGGCCTTCACCGCCGTCGGGCCGGGCGGCGGCCAATTGCTCCAGGAGCACGGGCAGCGCGCTCAGGCCGCGCACCCTGCGGATCTCCCCCTCCTGCTCGGCGGTGGTCACCAGGCTCAGGGAGGCGCCGCCCCGCAGCACGGCGTGGCACAATCCGGCCGTCAGCTCCACGGCCCGATCCAGGACCTCCCCGCCCGGATCGCGGCGGTAGGCCGACTCGGCGAGATCCAGGACCAGCAGGGTCTGGCCTCCGGCGCTGAACTCGGCCTCGCGGACGTGCAGCACCCCGGTGTGGGCGGTGCGCTTCCAGTGGATGCGGCGCAGCGAATCCCCGGGCAAGAGCGGCCGGGTGCCCACCACGACCGCTGGGTCGGTGTACGGGGAGTGGCGCGCCACCGCGCCCCCGTAGGCCTCCGGCTGCTGCAGCGGCCAGGGCGGGAGGGGGTGCAGCCTAGGCAGGACCACGATCTCGTGCTCAGAGCGCACCGCCCGCACCCAGGCCCAGATCCCGAGGGGGCCCTCGACCCCGACAAGCAGCGGGCCGAGCCGGTAACGGCCGCGGCGGGCCACAAGTTGGCGCTCCACGACGATCTCGGCGCGGCTCGGCAGTCCGATCCGCTCGTTCCGTCCGGGTCCCACCCAGAAGACGTTGCTGTGCGGACCATCGCGCAGGGTGAGCACCGGCCCGGGCAGGGGGCTCTGGCTGCGGACCTCCAGGTGCACGTTGAGCTGATCACCGGCGCTGACGTCACCGGCGGCGCACTCGTAGGCCGCCCGCACCGCGAGGGCCACCAACAGGGCCCACAGCAGGTCGACGAGGGCCAGCAGAAGCCAGAGCCAGACCGCCCCCAGGGCCAGGGATCCGCCGAAGGCCAAGGCCAGGCCGATCAGGGCCGCGGCCAGGACCAGATGCAGCGGGTGGGCGACCTGCACGCGCACGTCCGCACCCCCTCAGCGCCGTGCGGCCACCGCTGTGGGGACCTGCACCGAGCGCAGGGTGGAGCGCACCACCGCTTCCGGCGTGAGCTGCCGCCAGCGCGCGGCGGCGGTCAGCACGATGCGGTGCGGCAGCACCCAGGGGACCAGGAGCTTGATGTCGTCGGGCAGCACATAGTCGCGGTCGGCCATCGCCGCGACCGCCTGGGCCAGGCCGATCAGGGTGAGGGTGGCGCGCGGGCTGGCACCCAGGGCCACGGCCGCGTTCCGTCTGGTCTCGGCGCAGAGGTCGACCGCGTAGTCTTTGAGCGCCGCGGCCACGTGCACCTGCCGGCAGGCGGCCTGGGCCGCCTGGAGATCGGCCACGGCGCAGACCGGCTCCAGCGTCGCCAGCGGGTCCTCCTGGGTGAAGCGGTCCAGGAGGGCGACCTCCTCGGCGTGGTTCGGATAGCCCAGATTGAGCTTGAGGCCGAAGCGGTCCAGTTCGGCCTCGGGCAGCGGGAAGGTGCCCTCGTACTCCACGGGATTCTGCGTGGCCAGCACCAGGAAGGGCGCTGGCAGGGGGTAGGTGACCCCGTCCACGCTCACCTGCCGCTCCTCCATGCACTCCAGAAGCGCGGCCTGGGTCTTGGGGGAGGCGCGGTTGATCTCGTCCACGAGGACCAGGTGGTGGAAGACCGGGCCCTCCCGGAAACGGAAGACCCCCTGCGTGGGGTCATAGGCGTTGAACCCGGTCACATCCGAGGGCAACAGGTCGGGCGTGAACTGCAGCCGGGCGCTGGAGGCCCCGCTGGCTCGGGCCAGGGCCTTGATCAGGGTGGTCTTGCCAGTACCGGGCACATCCTCCAGGAGCACGTGGCGGGAGGCCAGGAGTGCGGCCAGGACCAGACGGACGGTGGCATGCTTGCCCACCATCACGCGCCCCACGGCCTGCTCCAGCGAACGGGTCAGGGATGCGACCTCCGCAATGCTGGTCAGGACCCTCACCTCCCCGGGGCGTGCGATCGGGAGCGGCCCAGGTGCCTTCCCTGCGTCGATTCGCAATGTGACGGGCGCTCCCTGCCGCCGGGGTCGGCGGTACAATGTCTGGCCGAGGGGGGCTATGTGGTGCGGGCATCTGGCGAGTTCGCGCGCCGACGGGTGGCCCTGGTGGGTTTGCAGCGCAGCAACGCGGCCGTGGCTCGCTTCCTCGCGGCCCAGGGGGCGGAGGTGGAGGCATACGACCGCAAGCCCGCGGGGGAGCTGGCGGAGGCCAGGGCGCTGCCGGCGGGCGGCGCGCTCTTCGCCGGGCCGGAATACCTGGATCACCTCTCGCGCCGCCTGCCGGGTCTGGCGGCCATCTTCGTCACCCCCGGTATGCCCAAGGACCTGCCGCCGCTGACCGCCGCCTCCGCCGCCGGTATCCCGCTCTGGACGGAGGCGGCCTACGTCCTGGAGGTCTTCCGCGGGCCCGTGCTGGCGGTGACGGGCAGCGCGGGCAAGACCACCACGACCACACTGGTCGGCGAGGCCGTCCGGCGCTGGCGCCCCGGGAGCCTGGTGGGCGGCAACCTGGGCCTGCCCCTGCTGGATCGTCTGCACGACGTGCCCGCTGGTGCCTGGCTGGTGCTGGAGCTTTCCAGTTTCCAACTTGAGCTGGCACGCACATCCCCGCGGTTGGCTGCCCTCTTGAACGTGCGCCCGAACCACCTGGACCAACACGGCAGCTACGAGGCCTACGTGGACGCCAAGCGCCGGATCTACCTGCACCAGGGGCCCGAGGACGTGTGCATCTTCGGCGGCGACGATCCAGAGGCGATGCGGCTGTCCGCGGAGGCGCCAGGCCGCAGGCTCTGGTTCTCGGCCCGCGGCCCCGTGGCGGCCGGCGTGGGGCTGGTGGACGGGACCTTCCGTTGGTATTCGGGTCCCGGGGCAGACGGGGAACCGCTGCTGGCGGCCTCCGCGGTACGCCTACCCGGGCGGCACAACCTGGAGAACGTGGCCGCCGCCGCGGCGATCTCGCTCTGCGCGGGGGCGCCGCCCGACCTGGTGGCCTCCACGGTGGCCGCCTTCCGCGGCGTGGCGCACCGCCAGGAGCTGGTGCGGGAGTGGCGCGGCGTGCGCTTCGTCAACGACTCGATCGCCATTCGCCTGCGCTATTCCGGTCTCGCCGTCACGCTCGGCGCAAATAGCCTCTCGCTGCCGGCCCGTCCGCGCTATCATCTGCGCGGAACACGCGGCGGCTATGTGAAGATGGGCGTTGATCCGCAGGAGACGGCGCTCGGCAAGATCGCACGCATTGAGGACGCCGCCTGGGGCGAGGAAGCTTCGTTCGCCTGGGGCGTGCTGCACGTGGACAACGACGGCGAAACGCTCAGCCGCTCCATTTCCCCGGTTCGCGGTGATTATCGGCTCTTTTATGCAGGGGTTCGCGATGCGCTTCTGGGCAAGGCGGCAGCGCCGGTGACCGGCCTCGACGGCTGGCGCGTGGCGCGACTGCTGGAGTGGGCCGCGGAAAGCTCGGCAAAACGCCGCGAGATCGCCTGCGACTGGAGCCAGGAGCCAACACTCTGACCATCGCTCGACTCGCCGAAACCCTAGTTTCGGATTCCGGCGAGCAGC
>JAKAUG010000331.1 GCA_021827805.1 Bacillota bacterium
CGATCTCCGCGTGGGCGGCGCGACCCTCCAGGTGCCGAGCGAGGTCCGCCCGGAGCGGCGCACCTCGCTGGCCATGCGCTGGCTGGTGCAGTTCACCCGCAAGCGCACGGAGCGAGGCAGCGCCACCCGTCTGGCCCAGGAGATCATGGATGCCGCCAACAACACGGGGGCGGCGGTACGCCAGAAGGAAGAGCTTCATCGCATGGCCGAGGCCAACCGGGCCTTTGCCCATTATCGCTGGTAGGGCCCTCCACCGCTTTGGCGGGGTGGACCGTGGAGGAGGTGAGGCACCATGGGCAACCCGGAGCAGCGACTCGTTGAACTGAGCAGAACACGGAACATCGGGATCTCGGCGCACATCGACGCCGGCAAGACGACGACGACGGAGCGCATCCTCTTCTACACCGGCAGGGTGCACCGCATGGGCGAGGTCCACGAGGGCGCCGCGACGATGGACTGGATGGTGCAGGAGCAGGAGCGCGGCATCACCATCACCTCGGCGGCCACGACCTGCTCGTGGAAGGGTCACCGCATCAACATCATCGATACGCCCGGCCACGTGGACTTCACGGTCGAGGTGGAGCGCTCGCTGCGCGTTCTGGACGGCGCGATTGCGATCTTCGCGGCCAAGGAAGGCGTGGAGCCGCAGTCGGAGACGGTCTGGCGGCAGGCGGACCGCTATCGGGTTCCGCGCATCGCGTTCATCAACAAGATGGACGTGGTGGGCGCCGAGTTCGAGCCCGTGCTTGAGCAGATGCGCACGCGGCTCGGCGCGAACCCGGTCGCGCTGCAACTGCCCCTTGGTGCCGAGGACAATTTCCGCGGCGTGGTCGACCTGATCTCGCGCCGTGCGATCCTGTATAGCGACGAGCTCGGGGCCCATCCCGAGGAGACCGACATCCCGCCTCAGATGGCGGCGGATGTGGAGCGGTACCGCGAGCAGCTCGTGGAGGCCGCGGTGGAGCACGACGACGCACTCATGGAGCGCTACCTCGAAGGGGAGGAGCCGACGCCCCAGGAGTTGCAGGCCGCGTTGCGCAAGGGCACCTGCGCGCTGAAGCTCGTGCCCGTGACCTGCGGAGCCAGTTACCGCAACAAGGGTGTGCAGGCCCTGCTGGACGCGGTGGTCTCCTACCTGCCCTCGCCGCTCGACGTGCCGCCCGTCGTGGGGACCGATCCTTCCAGCGGCGAGACCGCGGAACGCCACGCCCGGGACGACGAACCCCTCACAGCCCTGGCCTTCAAGATCGCCACCGATCCCTTCGTGGGCCGGATCACGTTCATCCGCATCTATGCGGGGACGCTCAAGGCCGGCAGCTATGTGTTCAACTCCAAGCGCGGACGGCGTGAGCGAATCAGCCGCTTGCTGCGGATGCACGCCAACCACCGTGAGGACGTGGACCAGGTGGCCACGGGGGACATCGTCGCCGCCGTGGGGCTGCGGGACACGGGGACCGGGGACACCCTTTGTTCGGAGGACGCCCCGATCCAGTTGGAGTCCATGCACTTCCAGGAACCCGTGATCTCCATGGCCGTCGAGCCCAAGACCAAGGCCGACCAGGACAAGATGGGCGAGGCGCTGGCCAAGCTGGCGGAGGAGGATCCCACCTTCCGCTTCTTCACCGACGCCGAGACATCGCAAACGATCATCGCCGGCGTGGGCGAGCTGCAGCTGGAGATCATGGTCGACCGCCTGCTCCGCGAGTTCAAGGTCGAGGTCTCCGTCGGCCGGCCGCAGGTGGCCTACAAGGAGGCGTTCACGCGGCCCACCGACGCGGTCGGGCGCTTCATTCGCCAGAGCGGAGGCCGAGGCCAGTACGGCCACGCGGTGGTCCTGTTCGAGCCGCTGGAGCGGGGCAAGGGCTACGAGTTCGTCAACAAGGTCGTGGGCGGCGCGATCCCGCGGGAATACGTGGCCGCGGTCGACGCCGGGATCCGGGAGACGATGGCGGGCGGTGTCGTCGCGGGTTTCCCCCTTGTGGACCTGAGGGCCACCGTGCATGACGGTTCCTACCACGAGGTCGACTCCTCCGAGATGGCCTTCAAGATCGCCGGCTCCTTGGCCCTCAAGGACGCGGCCGAGCGCGCCAACCCATGCCTGCTCGAGCCCGTGATGAGGGTCGAGGTGATCGTGCCCGAGGACTTCATGGGCGACGTCATCGGCAACCTGAACTCCCGGCGCGGCCGGATCGAGGACGCCAGCGCGCGCGCGGGCGCACGGGTGGTGCACGCCCAGGTGCCGCTGTCGGAGATGTTCGGCTACGTGACCGACCTGCGTTCGCGGACCCAGGGTCGGGGCACCTACACCATGGAGTTCGACCACTACGAGGAGGTTCCGCGGCACATCGCCGAGGCCATCATCAAGGGGAAGACCTCGCGCAGCTGAGTGCCGGCTGCTGGCTGCAGGACTGTTGAGGAGGGACGAGGGGACATGGGGAAGCGGAAGTTTGAGCGGACGAAGCCGCACGCGAACGTGGGGACGATCGGGCACGTGGACCATGGGAAGACGTCGCTGACGGCGGCGATCACGCTGGTGCTGTCCAAGAAGGGCACGGCGGAGTACCGGGCGTACGACCAGATCGACAAGGCACCGGAGGAGAAGGAGCGGGGCATCACGATCAATGCCTCGCACGTGGAGTACGAGACGGAGCACCGGCACTATGCGCACGTGGACTGCCCGGGGCACGCGGACTACATCAAGAACATGATCACGGGCGCGGCGCAGATGGACGGCGCGATCCTGGTGGTTTCGGCGGCGGACGGGCCGATGCCGCAGACGCGGGAGCACATCGTGCTGGCGCGGCAGGTGGGCGTGCCGGCGATCGTGGTGTTTCTGAACAAGGTGGACATGGTGGACGACCCGGAGCTGCTGGAGCTGGTGGAGCTTGAGGTGCGGGAGCTGCTGAGCGCCTATGAGTTTCCGGGGGACGAGATCCCGGTGATCAAGGGGTCGGCGCTGAAGGCGCTGGAGGCCGGGGGTGACGCCGCGAGCCCGGACGTGCAGCCGATTCTGGAGCTGATGGCGGCGGTGGACAGCTACATTCCGACGCCGGCGCGGGACGTGGATAAGCCGTTTCTGATGCCGGTGGAGGACGTGTTCACGATCACGGGGCGGGGCACGGTGGCGACGGGGCGGATCGAGCGCGGGCAGGTGAAGACCGGCGAAGAGGTGGAGCTGGTCGGGCTGGCGGAGAAGCCGCGGCGGACCGTGGTGACCGGGGTGGAGATGTTCAACAAGTCGCTGGACGTGGGTCTGGCGGGGGACAACGTGGGTGCGCTGCTGCGCGGGATAGAGAAGACGGACATCGAGCGGGGCCAGGTGCTGGCGAAGCCGGGTTCGATCCACCCGCACAAGAAGTTCGCGGCGGAGGTCTACGTGCTGACCAAGGAGGAGGGCGGGCGGCACACGCCGTTCTTCAACGGGTACCGGCCGCAGTTCTACTTCCGGACGACGGACGTGACCGGCGTGGTGCATCTGCCCGAGGGCGTGGAGATGGTCATGCCGGGGGACAACGTGACGATGTCGGTGGAGCTCATCGACACCATCGCCATCGAGGAGGGCCTGAAGTTCGCCATCCGCGAGGGTGGGCGCACGGTGGGCGCGGGCGTCGTGACCAAGATCGTCGAGTGATTGACTGGGCGTCCCGCGCGATGGTAGAGTAACCAACTGCGGGTGCGCTGGTGGAAGGTGGGCGACACGTGGCGGCAGGGACGAACCGGGTGCTGGTGACGCTGGCCTGCGGGGAGTGCAAGCGGCGGAACTACCACACCCAGAAGAACAAGAAGAACACCACGGGACGCCTGGAACTGCGCAAGTACTGTCGGTGGTGCAGAGGCCACACGGTGCACAGGGAAACCCGTTGAACCGCGGCTGGGGCATGCAGGCCCGTAGCTCCAACTGGTAGAGCGGCGGACTCCAAATCCGTTGGTTGGGGGTTCGAATCCCTCCGGGCCTGCCAAAGATTGTGATGCCCCCGGGAGCGGCGGCCTCAGGTCTCCGGCCGCCGCTTGGCATGTCCCCTCCACGTCCCAAGTGCCGGGAATGGACGAGGTGATGGCGAGGCGTGCTGGATCGGGTGACGCGATACACCCGCGAGGTCTGGGCCGAGGCACGCAAGATCGTCTGGTTGAGCCGCCGCCAGACCCTCATCTACTCCCTGGTCGTGGTCGTGGCGGTGGCTGTGCTCGCGGGCTGCATGTATGCCTTCGATGAACTGGTGAATCTCATTTCGCACGGTATCATCACCGCCGCCTAGGCGGGTGGGGAGGTCAGGCAGTGGACTCCGACAGCGCTGTGCCACCCGCCGTGGAAGCACCATCTGAGGTCCCGTCCCCGGTGGAGGGACCGGAGCCCGCGCCTGAGGACTCCAGGCGGCAGTGGTTCGTGATCCACACCTACTCTGGTTACGAGAACAAGGTCAAGACCAACCTGGAGAAGCGTGTCACCTCCATGTCCATGGGGCACCAGATCTTCAGCATCCTGGTGCCCGAGGAGGAGCAGTTCGAGCTCACCAAGGAAGGCAAGCGCAAGTCCGTCAAGCGCAAGATCTTCCCGGGCTACGTGCTGGTGGAGATGGAGCTGACCGATGACTCCTGGTATGTGGTCCGGAACACACCTGGTGTGACGGGCTTTGTCTCCTCCGGCAACCAGCCCCTGCCTCTCGGCAGGGGTGAGGTCGAGGCCATCCTCGCGCAGACGGGCGCGGCGGAGGAGAGGCCCAGGCCCAAGGTGGACGTGGAGGTCGGTCAGAACATCCGCGTCCACGGCGGACCCTTTGACGGCTTCATTGGGGTCATCGACGAGATCGACGACACCCGGGGCAAGCTGAAGGTGCTGGTGTCCATGTTCGGGCGGGAGACCCCGCTGGAACTGGATTTCAACCAGGTCGACAAGCTCTAGTCACCAGCGGCACGCGGGAGGCGACCATGGCCAAGAAGGTTCAAGCGTTGGTCAAGCTCCAGATCCCCGCCGGCAAGGCGACGCCGGCGCCGCCCGTGGGCACGGCCCTGGGTCCACAGGGCGTGAACATCATGGCCTTCACCAAGGAGTTCAACGAGCGGACCAAGGACCAGGTCGGTCTGATCATCCCCGTCGTGGTGACGGTGTTCGCCGACCGCTCCTTCACGTTCGTGCTGAAGACGCCTCCGGCCGCGGTGCTGCTCAAGAAGGCGGCTGGCGTGGAGACGGCGAGCAGCACTCCGAACACCAAGAAGGTTGGCCGGGTAACGCGGGGCCAGGTGCGGGAGATCGCTCAGCAGAAGCTTCCGGACCTCAACGCCGTGGACCTTGAGGCGGCCGAACGCATGATTGAGGGTACCGCGCGCAGCATGGGATTGGAGATCGTCGAGGCTTAGGGGCCCGGCGGGCCAGCGGAGGGGACAGCGTGAAGCGGCACGGCAAGAGATTTCGGATGGCTGCGCAGGCGGTGACGCCTGAGGTTCAGGCGCCGGAACAGGCCCTGGGCCAGGTGCGGGCGCTCGCCAGCGCCAAGTTTGACGAGACGGTGGAGGTGGCTTGCCGCCTCGGTGTGGACCCGCGTCACACTGAAGAGATGGTGCGGGGTTCGGTGGCGCTGCCCAGTGGCTTGGGCCGCAAGGTCCGCGTCATCGTGTTCGCGCGCGGCGACCGGGCGCGGGAGGCCGAACAGGCGGGCGCCGACCTGGTGGGCGGCGACGAGTTGGTGCAGAAGGTGCAGGGCGGGTGGTTCGACTTCGACGTGGCTGTGGCCACGCCCGACATGATGGCCGCCGTCGGGCGCCTCGGTCGGATCCTCGGCCCGCGCGGGCTGATGCCCAACCCCAAGAGCGGCACGGTCACCTTCGATGTCGGGGCCGCCGTGCGGGAGATCAAGGCCGGCAAGGTGGAGTTCCGCACCGACCGCGCTGGCGTGGTGCACGTGCCCATCGGGCGCGTGTCCTTCGAAACCGGCGCCCTGGCGCAGAACTTCTACGCCCTGCTGGATGCCCTGTACCGCAGCAAGCCCGCCGCGGCGAAGGGGACGTACGTGCGTTCCATCACGGTGTCCTCGACCATGGGACCCGGGGTGCGGGTCGACCCGACGGTTTCCGTCGCGGCGCAGGGCTGACCGCTTGACCGGCGGGAGCGCCGCGGGTAGACTGTCTTCCTGGTCCGAATCGGGATCGAGCCGCCACCAGAGACAGCAGGTCCCCTCCAGGGGATAAGGCGCAAGCGCCGCCTGCCGAGGTAGGCTGCTGGCCGCCCACGAGGGAAATGGCCTGCGCCTCCGCTGCTGGCGGGGGCGTTGTTTTTTCGGTGTCGGAGC
>JAKAUG010000199.1 GCA_021827805.1 Bacillota bacterium
TCAAGCAGAGCTTGAGCTACGACGTCATCGCCTCGGTACCGGCACCGACGATGCGCGGACGATGATGGATTGCGCCGAGAGGTGCGTGCCGTATCGGGTGCGTCTCGTCAGTCCTCGCATCCGCTCCTCTACGAACCGCCGCTGCCAGGGCATGTACCTCGTCGCCACGATTGGAGCGCGGCACGCAGAGGGCAAAGCGGGAGGGTGCACACGTCGGCCAACCGCCTGTGACCGCTCGGCCATGGTTCGCAGGGAGGTGGGCGGGGATCGAGCCGGAGATTCGCGGGGTCGCCTTTCCGAGGGCCAGGATGCCCGTCGGTGGGGCGTGGGATTCGCCACGGTCCTCCACCTGGTGGAGCCACGGGGCCGCAGCCTCATGCGTCGCCGCCCGCTCCACCGTGCCGATCCCCGTGTCACCTGCGATCCGGAAACCGACGCGCTCAACATGGGGGTTCACGCCGGGTGGCCGAAGGCAACGTCCGCGAGCCCGCCCCGGCAAGCACGGCGGCCGCTGACAACCGCGGGGTCGGCCACTCCAGACCGAGATCCTCATGCCTCCCGGCACCTGCGGTCGGTCCTGGGCGGCGGCCTGCACCGCCGCAAGGGCCCGCCCAATTCGTGCTGGCGCGCACCCGGCCTTCGACCGCGATCCGCTGTCCCACCCAGGTAGGCAGGTAGGGTGGTGTCTCGTTCTCCGCGAATCCTGACCTGACCAGGCGGGCCGGAACCCGAAGGGCGTGGTGATCAGGCATGCTGACGGCGCCAGCGGAACAACGGATGGCCCCGTGGGGATGGGGGCTGGTGCAGCGGGCGCTAACCACGACCTGGTGGGTATGGCTGTTTCCCGCGGCACTGGTGGCCGCCTTGACGGCGGGCGATCTGCAGCTCCTGGACTACGTGCACGTGCTCTCGGCGATCCTCTGGACCGGCGCCGACCTCTTCATGGGCTTCGTCCTCGGACCCGTGCTGCGCCGGATCGATCCGGGTTCTCGCATGCGGGTACAGTCCCATCTGTTGCCGCGTACCCTCTTCTTCTTCCCGGTGATGGCCGGGACGACGACCACTGCCGGCTGGTATCTGGCGCAGGCACTGGGCTTCCTACGGCCCGCGTCCCCTCTCTTCTGGTGGATGGTCGCGGCGCTGGTGGTGGTCACCTTCCTGACCCTGCAGGGGCTCGGCGTCCTACTGCCGACCAACCTGCGCATCTATGGCATGATGCTATCGCCGCAACCGGATATTGAGCGCATCCGGCGCACGATGTCCCGTTACCTCTACTTGGTTGCTTTCCAGGGCCTGCTGCAGCTCGGGATCGTCTTCATCATGGCCCACTTGGTCATGGGCTGAGGAGTGCACCCCCCCCCGCGCGGGCCTCGCTGCGGCGTTGGCCCGACGGAGTGGACTGCGTGGCCGGCCCCTCGGCGCTCGCAACGCGGCGCGGTCACCGTTCGGGCGCCGCTCCTCCTCTGCATCCCCCTCCATCTCCAAGACCGCGGTACCGCTATGGAGACTCTGCGCAGGTCTAAGCATCGCTACCACGCGCAGGTCTCTGGGGATTTTTCGCTCTCCGCGCATCCGGCTCGTCTCCGGGCCGCCCGTGGTCGGCGCCCGATGCGCTGCAGACCTGCCGCTAGCGGTACGCGCCTTGTGGCGCGTTTCCTTAGGGCGATGGGGCTTGCGCCCATTTGGGGGCATCGCGCCATACGCTGGCATCTCGGCTTGGCCGATGCAGCAAGTAGCTCTCGGGCGCCGCTTGCTCGACCGCAGCGTATGGCCGGTGCCGTGGCGGAACATCCGTGAGGAGATCGTACCACCTGGAATGTGTGGCATCACTCCCTATGCAACCTGTTGGGTTGAGCCGGAAGGTGCACATGCGTTAGCGAGCAGACTCTAGCCCCACGGCGTCAGTTGCGCCTCAGAACTCCCGCAAGGGCATCAGACGAATCGAGGATCCGCTCGACCCTCTCGCCCGCTCTCCTGGATGGCTTCCCGCCTGTTCCAGCGGGCGATCCGGTGTGGTCACGTCGTCCGAGCACATGCAAAGCCTCGCTGAGCAGAAGACTCATGGCCCAAGGCCGGCTCTCTGGAGTTGACTTCGTGGCGGCAGGATGATAGCGCCACGGTGAACGAACACGCGGGTCGGCGGAGGCCGACCACCCGGCTCCCCACACCCAGCCACCCGCTCCCCATCTCGGTGGACACGGTGGTCTCCATCTCGCTTGACCGACGCATCTCGCCTCCCGAAGTCGATACCCTTCTCCGGTCGAGGACGGCTGGCTCGGAGCGATGCGTCCTCAACAGGGCGAGACGGGCTACCTGAAGCGGCAGCGTGAACGCCTGGTGACCACGGCGACGGACAGGGGATACGGAGTCGCGGCCGAGGGGGCCTCCGGCGTAAATACAAAGCGGCGCGGCCTGCGGCGCCCGCGTCGAGGTCCTGGCCGGACCGGTGGCGGTGGATGACGCCCAGGAATGAGAGGCCGAGATCGTCGCCAGCGCCTGCTTGGCGGCCCGCCCGCGCGGGAGCCGGTCGCAGCTGTTCCGGCGGAAGGTCAAGAACGCGGCCAAGGAGCCAGATCGGCTTGCCGGCTGAACAGAAGTGCGTGGCGGCTGCCAGCACAGTCCACCTGCGCGACCCGGCCGGCAACCCGGGCAAGGTGTCGGCCTTGGCGGCCACGGTCGCAGAGTGGGATCCGGCGGTTGCCTTCTACACCAACGTCTTCCTCGACCACGCCGGTGTTTTCGACGCCCGCACGGCGCAGTTGGCGCAACGCGGACCCGATGCAGGCACGACCACGGAAGCCACATCGAGCGAGAAGGACCGTCTGATCTATGTTGCCACGGACCGGATCGAGCTCCGCGTTGAAAAAACCGACCCTGGCCGTGGTGTCCGTTGGGTCCATCGGTCGCGGCGGCCGGCAAGAATGTCAGTGGCGTGGTGGCCAGGGCACTCGATCGGGAGCCTGCGGATTCCCGCGCATCCCCAATGGCGGAAGCGGCACGCCATGCCTGGGATGTCGGCGTGCTCGGCGACGCAGCGGCCAGCGCGGGATGCGCGCCGCGGTCCGTGACGGGCGATGGTGGCCAGGGCTCCGCCATTGGCGTGCGGCACCTGCCCTCCCTGGATCCCATCGCCGGGGCTTGCGGTGTCCGCACGAATACGGCACACCCCCGGGCCGGCGATCACCCTGCGTCGTCAGCGGTTGGCCGCGACCGCGCCGCCAGTCTGTCGCGGTCGCATCTGGATCGGGGTGGATCGCCAGCCAGCCGCGCGCACAGCGCGCCATGGCGCCCGAGGCTGCCCACGGGCCGGACGAGCACTGCACGGGGCAAGAATCACGCGCGAGACTGCACTGGCCTGATCGCGGTGATGGACGGCGGCGCATAGGGACGATGCCGCCCCCACGCGCCAACGGATTTTGCCCATGCGCCACGCCGCGAGGGAGGGGAGTCGAGAGCGTCGCCACACCGCGCGCGCCGACTTCCCCGGATGGAGGTGAGGACGTCGGCAGGGTCGCCTCGTGGGTGCGCGTCGGCGTGGTCGGCGCTCCCGCACTGGATGCACGCTGGAAGGGCGGGGCTCGCCGACTGGAGTCCAGTCCGGTCACTGCCCTTGCGTGACGAACTGATCCGGGCGGCGGGTGTCCGCAGGGGGAACGCCCCGTTGGGATGGCCCGTGCCGCAGCCCGCGCTTGGTGGGCCTCCGACGGCCACTCGCGCGGGGATTGGGGGGACGGAGTATGGGAATGGAAATGGCGATTAGCGGCGTCAGCGCTGTGCAGCACCATGACCGCACACCGAGGCACCCGCTCTCCGTGGAGGAGGTGCGGCTCCTGGATGCATACTGGCGTGCAGCGAATTACCTGTCGGTCGGACAGATCTACCTCTTGGACAATCCCCTGCTACGTGAGCCTCTGCGGCTTGAGCACATCAAACCGCGGCTCATGGGGCACTGGGGCACCACCCCTGGGCTGAACTTCATGTATGTCCACCTGAACCGGGTGATCAAGGCCCGTGACCTGGACGCGATGTTCGTTGCCGGCCCCGGGCACGGCGCACCCGGAGTGGTCGCAAACGTCTACCTGGAGGCGACGTACAGCGAAGTGTACCCGCATATCGGTCGGGACGAGGCAGGCCTGCGGCGGCTGTTTCGCCAGTTCTCCTTCCCGGGTGGGATTCCCAGCCATTGCGCCGCGGAGACTCCAGGTTCGATCCACGAGGGTGGCGAACTCGGCTACTCCCTGACCCACGCGTTCGGGGCGGCGTTCGACAACCCGCAATTGCTGGTCGCTTGCGCGGTCGGCGACGGCGAAGCGGAGACGGGGCCCCTGGCGGCCAGTTGGCATTCCAACAAGTTCCTCGATCCGGTCCGCGATGGCGCGGTGCTGCCCATCCTCCATCTCAACGGCTATAAGATCTCCAATCCGACCGTGCTGGCCCGCATACCGGATGCGGAGCTGATGGCGCTCCTGAAGGGTTATGGCTGGCAGCCCCGGCTCGTCTCCGGCGACGCGCCGGAGGCGATGCACCGGCAGATGGCCGCGGCGTTAGATGACGCGTTGGATCAGATCGCGCGGATTCAGAACGATGCCCGCCGCGCCGGCCGATGCGAACGGCCACGCTGGCCGCTGCTGGTGCTGCGGACCCCCAAGGGCTGGACGGGTCCAAAGGAGGTCGACGGCCTGCCGGTCGAGGGGACGTTTCGCGCGCATCAGGTCCCGCTGACCGAGTTGGCGACCAAGCCGGAGCACCTAACGCAACTGGAGGCATGGATGCGCAGCTACCGGCCGGAGGAGCTTTTCGACGCCCAGGGTACACTGGTGGCCGAGCTGGCCGACTTAGCGCCGAAGGGACTGCGGCGTATGAGTGCCAACCCGCACGCGAACGGCGGCCTGTTGCTGCGCGACCTGGTCCTGCCGGATTTCTTGGCCTACGGGGTCGACGTTCCACGGCGCGGCGCCGGTTGCAGCGAGTCGACGCATGTGCTCGGGACGTATCTGCGCGACGTGATGGCCCTCAATGCGGACAGCGCGAATTTCCGCATCTTCGGCCCAGACGAGACAGCATCCAATCGGCTGACTCCGGTGTTTGAAGCGACGGACCGGGTGTTCCTGGGGGAGCTGCGCACGGGCGATGACCACCTCGCGCACGACGGCCGGGTCATGGAAGTCCTCAGCGAGCACCTCTGCGAGGGCTGGTTGGAGGGATATCTGCTGACGGGGCGGCATGGGCTGTTCAATTGCTATGAGGCCTTTATCCACATCATCGATTCTATGTTCAACCAGCACAGCAAGTGGCTCAAGGTGTCGCGTGAAATCCCCTGGAGGCGACCCATCGCCTCGCTGAACTACCTGCTTTCGTCGCACGTCTGGCGGCAGGACCACAACGGCTTCTCCCACCAGGATCCCGGCTTCATCGACCACGTGGCGAACAAGCAGGCGGCGATCGCCCGCATCTACCTGCCACCAGACGCGAATTGTCTGTTGTCCGTCATGGACCACTGCCTGCGGAGTCGGGGTTATGTGAACGTGATCGTGGCCGGCAAGCAGCCCGAGTTGAACTGGCTCGGGATCGCCGATGCGGTGGACCATTGCGCCCGGGGCGTTGGCATCTGGCCCTGGGCCAGCAGCGACGGAGGCGGCATCCCCGATGTGGTTCTGGCCTGTGCCGGGGACGTCCCGACCCTGGAGACGATAGCGGCCGCCGCCATGCTGCGCGAGAACCTCCCGCAGTTGAAGGTCCGGGTGGTCAATGTGGTGGACCTGATGCGGCTGGAACCGCCCCGCGACCACCCCCACGGTCTGTCCGAAGTCGACTTCGGCGCCCTGTTTACACGCGATCGGCCAGTCATTTTCGCATACCACGGGTATCCCGCGTTGATCCACCGCCTGACCTATGGGCGTACCAACCACAACAACATGCCAGTCCGAGGATACCAGGAGGAGGGGACGACCACTACACCGTTCGATATGGTCATGCTCAACAACATCGACCGCTTCCACCTGGTCATGGACGTGATCGACCGGGTGCCGGGCCTCGGCGGGGAGGCCGCGGAGCTGCGCCAGCGGATGGTCGATGCGAGGGTGCAGCACCGGGCGTACACAAGGCAGGTGGGCCAGGACCCACCGGACATACGCGAGTGGATTTGGCCTTACTCACAACCGGCCTCCCAGCAGGCGGATCGGCCAGGCGGATAGCCTGGTGCGGCCTCGGCGCTCGCTCTCCCAGCGCACCGGGCGCAGGCCACGTAACTTCGAGGCCGGGCCTCACCCAGGT
>JAKAUG010000088.1 GCA_021827805.1 Bacillota bacterium
TGCCGCGGCTGCATGTGATCTCGGAGCTCTCGGGGTTTCGTTCTTGCGTGTGGGGGCCACGTCGTGTACCGGGACCTCGACGGCCGTGGCTCCGGGCCATCCCCCCGCACCAACCCAGGAGGTATGCCACGCCGCTTCGACGATCATGGCCTTTCGCGCCGCCGTTCCGCTGCTCGTGCTGATGCTGGCGCTCGGGCTCGTGCCGCTGGTGACGCTGCGGATGCGGCGGCGCTGGCCGTGCGTCCTGTCGGCCATTGTGCAGGCGGTTCTTCAGTTCATCAGCTTCGGCGGGTTCCTCTTCTGGGTGCCTGCTTGGCTTTTCTCCATCGCGTCGGCGGTGGCACCTCCGGGAGAGCCTTGAGCGGGAATCGCAGCGACGCGCCTCCCGACGGAGCGGGCGATGGATTCCTTGGACGCGTGGTCCCCAGGGAATCCACCGCCCTGGCCCGCGCGGTGCCGGGGACCCTCAGGGGCGACCCGTGAACCCGCTGTGCCGGCGGATGTCGTCGAACATGGCGATCTGATCGCGCACGCTCTGGGGCGTCACAGCCACCGGCTGGCCCTCGCGGAGCGTGGCATACAGCCTGTCATAGTAGGCCGACGTGGTGTTGATCCCGGGAATGTCCTCGGAGGCCTGCTGCCAGGGCAGCTGTTCCGGCGCACCGTAGGAGCGGCCGGGCGCGGCGCCCTCGTCGACCACCAGGGTGGGTGCCGCGGCGGGGTCGTAGTACTTCCACTCCAGATGGCGCGTATTACCCATGAGCGAGCCGTACCGGCCGAGCACGAGCCACTCGGGCTGGGGGTACACGCAGCCACTGGTGATCTCCACGTCCACCACAGTGCCGTTTTCGCCCCTCAGCACCACCTTCACGTGGTCCTCGGCGTCCCCGGCACCCGCCGTGCGCTGCAGGTCGGCGAAGAGCTCCCTGTACGAGCCGCCGAGGAGCAGCAGGGCCTGGTCCAGGACGTGAGCGCCCCAGTTGTTCAGCAGACCACCGCCCAGCCGCCGCAGCGTCTGCCAGTCGTGGCGGCGCTGATAGCCATAGCGGCCCATGCGGATCAGGTGCACGGGCCCCAGCACGTTCTGGTCGAGGATCTGCTTGACGCGCAGGAAGTCCGGATCCCAGCGGCGGTTCTGGAACACGGTGAGCACCCTGCCGGCCGCCTCCGCGGCTTGGATCATCGCCTCGGCCTCCGCCAGGGAGGTGGCCATGGGCTTCTCCACCAGGACGTTGCGTCCGGCGTGCAGGGCCTGCACCGCCAACTGGGCGTGGGTGTGCGACGGCGTGCAGACAACCACCAGCTCGAGCCGTTCGTCGGCCATCAGTTCGGCGGGGTCCGCATAGGCGGAGCAGCCCATGGTCTGCTCCGCCTCCGCCCGGCGCTCCGCCAGGGGATCCGCGACGGCGAGCAGCGCATACCTGGGATTGCGGGACAGGAACTGCGCGTGGTTGGACCACCCGCTTCGGCCGAGCCCAGCCACGCCGACACGCACGGGTTCTGCCACAAGCATCAACTCCGGCCGGGCGATTCGCCGCGGCGGGCGGCGCACCTGCCTGGCGGTAGGTGCCATCCGAGGCCGGCAGGGCCCGACCGGAAGGGGGGAACCGGGATGCGGGCGCGGCGGACCTACGGGAAGCTGGTGCGGCACGCGGATGACTTCACGCCGGGGCATCCAGGTCATCGTGCCGCGGCTGCCGCATCGACGGCTCGATCAGGGCAGCCCACGGTTCCCGCCGTTCGTCGTCGGCCCGCATGTACGGGGCCCTTCTCGTCTCCTTCCGCCGCGACTGGATCCGGCTGCTCGGCGCTGCGGCGGAGCCTCGGCCCTGGTGCCGTTGGCGGGGATCTGAGCCGGCCGTCCCGGTGTCCCGAGCGGCTACCCGCCATCCCGCGGGGTCGTAGCGCCAACCCCGCCCGCCGATGGCGCGTCGCTCGCACCGACCCATCCGCAGTGGACCGAGGCGATGTCCGCCTCGATGTTCCGCCCGTCATCCACGGAGGCGAGCGCCTCGCACAACGTGGCCATCGCCCGCTCGACAACGCCCGGCGGGCTGCCCCCCCACGGCGGAGGGGCGACGCGCAGCGGGAGGTCGGCGCGGGCCGCGACACCTTGCTCCGGCGGGCGCCCGGCGGGACGCCAACAGCCGTCCGACGCGAGCTCCGTCCCGAGCCAGAACGTGCCCACCGCAACCGCGGGTTCGGCTGAGGCAAGCGCGGCGGGGGGCGCCGACCAATGCCTGGGGCGCAGGTACTTGCCGTGCAAGCGCCACAGAGTGCCGGCGTGCAGGAGCAGCAGTTCCAGCGGGTTGGCGCGCACCTCGCCGGCGAAGTGTCGGCTCGCGGCACGCACGTGGATGCACGGCCCGTCCGCGGCGGCCCGGCAGGTGCAGTCGGCCTGGAAAGAGTGCGGGACGAGTCCCGCGCCGCCCGTCGCCGCGACAACCTTGGCCTGAAGCGCGGCTCTCAGCGGGGCGCCGCGGGGGCCGTGCAGGTCGGTCACGCGCACGTCCAAGTCGTCGAGGGCGGCTTCCACGATGTCCTCGGGCAGAGGCGGCACGCGAATGCGGCACGCCGCTGCCGGCGGCGCCGAGGACAGGTCCCCGACGAGGCCAAACAGCGTACCCCGTTCGACCCGCCAGACCGAGAGGCGCAGGGCGCGCGTTTCCCGCGCCGATGCAGGTTCGGCCAGCGGCCCGGCCCAGGCCTCGAAGGCAGCCAGCCATGCGCCCGCCCAATCGCCCTGATCCGCGGCCCCATCCGGCACAAGGGCACCCCCTTCGACGGGCTCCGTCCGACCGCGACGCGCCCTCCACCGCGGTGGAACGCCCGCGTTCAACTCAGCGCGGCACGCCGGAGGCACAGCAACTCGCGCAGCGCTCCATCATCCAACTCGGTGAGCCACGCCTCGGCCGATGCGTCCAGGACGCTGGCGGCCAGGGCCCGCTTGTCCCGGATCAAGCGGTCGATGTGCTCCTCGAGCGTGCCGGGACAGAGCAGCGTGTGCACCAGCACCGTGCGCGTCTGCCCGATCCGGTGGGCGCGGTCCGTCGCCTGCCGTTCCACCGCGGGATTCCACCACCGGTCGTAGTGGCACACGACGCGGGCCGCCGTGAGGTTGAGCCCCGCGCCTCCCGCCTTGAGCGAAAGCACGAACGCGGCTGGACCCGGCGTCTGCTGGAAGCGCTCGACGAGGTGGGCGCGGTCGGGGAACTGTTGCCCGCCGTCCAGCCGCAGGACCGGCACCCCCGGCAGGGTGAGCGCCAGGTGGTTGGCAAGCCGCCGGCCCCAGGAGGCAAACTGCGTGAAGATCAGCATCTTGTCGCCCGCGGCGGTGACCTCGGCCAGCAGTTCCTCCAGGCGCTCAAGCTTGCCGGAGCGACCAGCCAGGGGCCCGTCGTCTCCGGTGAACAGGGCCGGATGGTCGCAGACCTGCTTGAGCCGGAGGAGTGTCGTGAGGACGGCGGCCCTGCGCGCCATGCCCTTGGCCGCCCCGATGCGGCGCAGCATCTCGCGTGTCACCGCCTCATACAGCGCCGCCTGTTCCCGTGTCAGGGAGCAGTGCTGCAGCGTTTCGACGCGCGGCGGGAGATCGGCGGCGACGCCGGGCTCGTCCTTCGTCCGCCGCAGCACCAAGGGCCCGACGAGGCGATGCAGCAATCGCGCGGCCGCGGCGTCCTGACCGGACTCGATGGGCTCGGCCAGCCTCCGCCGAAAGGTGGCCTGCGACCCCAGGTATCCGGGATGGACGAAGGCGAAGATCGACCACAGGTCGGACAGGGTATTCTCGATCGGGGTCCCGGTCAGCGCCAGCCGATAATGCGCGCGCAGGCCCCGCGCCGCCTGGGCTTGCTTCGTGGATGCGTTCTTGACGTTCTGCGCCTCATCCAGGACGACGCCGTCCCACCGGACCGCCGCCAGCGCCTCGGCGTCGCGCCAGAGCAGCGCGTAAGTCGTGACGACAACGTCCACACCGGTTACGACCGCCCGCGCCAGGGCCTCGCCGCGGCGGCGGGCGTCGCCGTGGTGGACCAGCACGCGCACTCCCGGCACGAAACGCGCCGCTTCCGCGGCCCAGTTGGCGACCACCGATGTTGGCGCCACGACCAGCGTGGGGCCGACCTCACCCGCCGACCGCCGCTGCGCGAGCAGCGCCAAGACCTGCACGGTCTTGCCGAGCCCCATGTCGTCGGCGAGGATACCGCCGACCCCGAGGCTCGCCCGAGCCTGCAGCCAGGCGAGGCCGCGACGCTGGTACGGGCGCAGGGTGCCCGCAAAGCCGGGTGGCTCGGGCATCTCCTGGGCCTGGGCGGAAAGCGCCCGCATCTGTGCCAGAACCTCTGCATCCGCATCAAGCTCGACCGGGGGCATGTTCCCCGGGACCTTGGCCCCCGGCTCCGTCTCCACCGCGCACTGGGCCTCCGCCTCGGTGCTGATCGCCAGGAGCAGCGCCGGCCCGGCGGGAAGCTCGCCGCGCGGCCCGTGGGCGCTCCAGCGCGACTGCAAGGCCTTCGCGGTGTCCGGGGGGAGCACGGCCCAGCCCCCGGCCAGCCGCACCAGGGGGACGCGGCGCTCCACGAGCCGGTCAAACTCCTCGGGCGACAGGGTGACATCACCGACCGCCACCTGCCACTCGAACCGCACCAGGCCGCCAGCGCTGAGAAGGCCATGGCCGGCCAAGGGCTTGGCGATCCGGAGTCGGGCGCGCGGACGGGGGGCAGTCCACCACGCCGGAACGAGCACGCGGACCCCGGCGACCTCCAGGGTTGGTCTGGCCGCCATCAGTAGGCTCCAGGCTGATTCCAGGTCCAGCGGGACCTCACCCGGCACCAGAGCGGCCCTGGCATCCAGCATCGACGCGAGGGCGGGCACCTCGTTCGCGGCCACGGCGAGACCGCGGCGCACCTCCTCCAGCAGGCGCTCCCGCAGTTCGGACCCCACCCGACCCGGCCCGGGAGACAGCGCCCGCAGCTCGGCCAGTGAGAACAGGGCACCCGGCTCCGCGCGCGACTCCACCAACACGGTCAGGGGCCATGCCTCCGGTTGCTCGGGCCGTGGCTCGTCGAGGCGCAGCACCAACCGCGGCGGCCCGTGCAGACCGGCGGGATCCGCCAGCCACACCATGACCCCAGGTTCGCGCGCGAGCCGCGGGGGGAGTTCCGTCGGGTCTGGACCCAGCAGCGCCGAGAGCCAGCGCTCCGCCGGGCTGGCCCCACGATTCCTCCCGAGCAGGTGGCGCAGGTCCGGCTGGCGCGAGGCCGCCTGTCGCACGAGGACATCGGCGTATTGGCCGAGGAACGTGTCCACGTCGCCACGCGATACGTCCTCGGGATCGAGCGTGGCGGGCGGCAGGGCGGCGATGGCGGCCTGCAGCCCGGCGATGTGACGGCCGCCCGTGACGAGGTTCCAGCAGGGGATGGCCCCCACCGAACTCGGCGCCACGAAGCCCCTGGCGACCAGTCCCCGGACGAGCGCCGCCACCCGCCACCACTGTGCCCATTCGGGCGCAAGGACAAGGTTCGCTCCCCTCACCCGGAACGGCCGGAGCCAGGGGTCCGCGTCCTCGACAGGAAGGGTGGCACCGCGCACACGCCAGATCTTCGCGTCCCCGCACGCCGTGGGATCGCCGCCCGCCGCCGGAGAGCGCAACGGGATGCCCGACGCGGTGGGCATCCTCAGGGGGGTGTCCCCTGGGGCAAGCCGCCGCGTGGAGGGAGCCGGATCCGTGGGGTTGACCGGCACAAGAGATGCTTCGTGAAGTCGGCCGATCAGCGCGCTTCCACCCACGCAGCGCGGGTGATCTTCGAGCGAGGACCCATCCAGCGCGTCCGTGACAAGCTTCTTCAACACCTGGCCGCGTGGGTCCGCCGCGCTCAGCTTCCCGCTGAACAGACTCAGTGCGCCTGCCTCTCGCGGCCAGGCCGTGAGGACGGCGGGCACTCGCGGGGCACGTGGGTCGAGCGGCGCGCCGACGGCTTCCGCCCAGAGGATGAAGCGACGGGCGGAGAAACGGATGTGCAGCACGGCGGGTCCAGCGTCGACGGCCTGGGACGGTGACATCGGAGCACCGTTGGCGTTCATCTGAGAACTGCGTCTTGGACGCGGGCTCGGCGGTTCCCTTCCCGCGGCCAGCGGGTCACACCAGGCTTCCGTTCTCCTCTTCGTAGTCTCTTGTTTCCTCGCGTCCTTTTGGGCGCTGGTTTCCGACTCAGAGGTTCCTGCTTCTCAGGAGCCGGTTTCACCAGGCAGTTCGTGGCATACCAATCC
>JAKAUG010000248.1 GCA_021827805.1 Bacillota bacterium
CCTCGATCAGGAGGTCGCCCGCAGGCCCCCCGCGCTGCCCCGCTTCCCCCGCGCCCGCCAGGCGCAGGCGTTCCCCGGTGTCGATGCCGGCCGGGACATCCACCGTCAGGGTCCGTCGCCTGCGCACCGTCCCCTGCCCCTGGCATTCGGGACACGGCTGGCTGATGACGCTGCCGCTGCCACCGCACTGCTGACAGGTCTGCTCGGTGACGAAGCGTCCAAACGGCGTGGCCTGGGTCACGCGGACACGCCCCACGCCGTGGCAGGTGGGGCAGCTCTGAGCCTTGCTTCCCGCCGCCGCCCCGCTGCCCTGGCAGGCCGCGCAGGTTTCCAGGCGCGGGAGCGTGATCTCGCGCTTGACGCCCGTCGCCGCCTCTTCGAGGGTCACCTGCAACTGGACCTGCAGATGGGCACCCTGTACCGGGCCGGTGCGGCGTCCCCGGGAGCGGCCCCCGAAAAAGGCGTCCCCCAGCACACTCTCGAAGAGGTCCTCGATGTTCACGCCACCAAAGCCCTGGGCGAATCCCGCCCCAGGCCCGCCCGGGCCGCCCCCGCTCTCGGCCGCGGTGAAGGCCGAGTGTCCGAGCTGATCATAGCGGGCGCGCTTCTCCGGGTCACTGAGCACCGAGTAGGCCAGACTCATCTCCTTGAACTTCTCGGCCGCGCCGGGGTCATTGGGATTGGCGTCGGGATGGTACTGGCGGGCCAGCTTGCGGAAGGCCCGCTTGATCTCGGCCTCGTCCGCGCCACGGCTCACGCCCAGGATGGAGTAGAAGTCCTGGTCCGCCAACCGCCTTCCCTCCTCTGGGTGCCAAGTCGGCCCTGACCCCACCGTGCCATGGCCGGCCACAGGGCGTCTTACGCCCCATGGCCGGCCATGGGGAGCGGCGGCGGCCCTAGGAGCCGCCCTTCACGTCATAGTCGGCATCCACGACGCGCTGCCCGTCTCCCTGCGCCGCATCCGCATCCGCGGCCTCGCCGCCCTGTTGCCCCTGGTACATCGCCGAGCCGATGTCCATGAGGAGCTTTTGCAGCGCGTCCGCCTCACGCTGGATGGCCTGCAGGTCGTCGCGCCCGGCGGCCTGCTTGAGCTTTTCGGCCTGCTCCCGCACCGCGGCGGCCTTGCCGCCCTCCACCTTGTCTCCAAGGTCGCGCAGGGTCTTCTCGGCATTATACACGAGGGCGTCCGCCGCGTTGCGCGCCTCGATCAGAGCCCGGCGCCGCTCGTCTTCGTCCTTGTTCGTCTCGGCCTCGCGCACCATGCGCTGGATGTCCTGCTCGGACAGCCCTCCATGCCCCTGGATGGTCACCCTCTGGGACTTGCCCGTGGCCTCGTCTTTGGCCGAGACGTTCAGAATGCCGTTCACGTCGATGTCAAAGGACACCACGATCTTCGGCACCCCGCGCGGGGCCGGCGGGATCCCCTCCAGGCTGAAGCGGCCGAGCGACTTGTTGTCCGCCGCCATGGGGCGCTCGCCCTGCAGCACGTGCACCTCCACCTGCGTCTGGCCGTCCGCCGCCGTAGAAAAGGTCTGGCTGCGCGAGGTCGGGATGGTGGTGTTGCGCTCGATCACCCGCGTGAACACGCCGCCCAGTGTCTCGATGCCCAGCGAGAGCGGCGTGACGTCAAGCAGCAGCACGTCTTTGACCTCGCCGCCGATGACGCCGGCCTGCACCGCCGCGCCCAGGGCCACGACCTCGTCAGGGTTGATGCCCTTGAACGGCTCCTTGCCGAACAGGGACTTGCAGGCCGCCTGCACAGCGGGGATCCGGGAGCTCCCACCCACCAGCAGGACCTTGTCGATCCTGTCGGCGGAGATGCCCGCGTCCTCCATGGCCCTGCGAGAGGGTCCCATGGTGGCCTCCACCAGATCGTGCGTCAGTTCGTCGAACTTGGCGCGGGTGAGCGTGACGTCCAGGTGCTTGGGGCCCTGGGCGTCTGCGGTGATGAACGGCAGGTTGATGTTCGTCTGCAGCACGCTCGAAAGCTCGATCTTCGCCTTCTCCGCGGCCTCCTTGAGGCGCTGCAGCGCCATGCGGTCCTTCCTGAGATCGATGCCGTTCTCCCGCTTGAAGGTCTCGGCCACGTGGTCGACAACGCGCTGATCAAAGTCGTCTCCGCCCAGGTGGTTGTTCCCCGAGGTTGCCTTGACCTCGAAGACTCCCTCGCCCAGTTCGAGCAGGGAGACATCGAAGGTCCCGCCGCCCAGGTCGAAGACCAGCACCGTGTGGTCGCCGGCCTTGTCGATCCCGTACGCCAGGGCGGAGGCCGTCGGTTCGTTGATGATCCGCAGGACATCAAGACCGGCGATGCGCCCGGCGTCCTTGGTGGCCTGCCGCTGGGAGTCGTTGAAGTAGGCGGGCACGGTGATGACCGCCTGCTCGACCTTCTCCCCCAGATAGCCCTCGGCATCGGCCTTCAGCTTGCCGAGGATCATGGCCGAGATCTCCTGGGGCGTATACCTCTTGCCGCCGGCCTCCACCTGGGCCATGCCGTCGGCGCCAGCCACCACGTGGTAAGGCACGCGCCCCGACTCGGCGCGCACCTCGTCCAGGCGCCGTCCCATGAAGCGTTTGATGGAGAAGATGGTGTTCTCCGGGTTGGTCACCGCCTGACGCTTGGCCACCTGCCCCACCAGCCGCTCGCCGTCCTTGGTGAAGGCCACCACGGACGGGGTCAGCCGACTGCCCTCCGCGTTGGGGATGACGACCGGCTCACCGCCCTCCATGACCGCAACCACGGAGTTCGTGGTGCCCAGGTCGATGCCGATGATCTTGCCCATCAGTGCTCCCCTTCTTCCGCGTCCGCCGTATCCGCCTCTGCCTGGTCCACCTCGGCGGCCACCCGCACGAGCGCGGGCCGCAGGACCTCGTCCCTCAGCAGGTAACCCTTGCGGTACTCCTCGGCCACCGTCCCCGGGGCCATGCCGCTGGCTGGCCCGCGCGCCACCGCCTCGTGCCGCGCGGGGTCAAAAGGGGTTCCCACGCTCTCCATTGGCTGCACGCCGACCCCGGAAAGGACCTCGCGCAGCTGACGCAGGGTGAGTTCCACCCCCTGGCGCACGGAGGCGCTGTCTCCGGCCGCGCCGAGGGCCCGCTCCAGATTGTCCACCACGGGCAGCACCTGCACGACGAAGCCGGCGACCGCCATCTCGCCCCACCGACCCTGGTCCTGGTTCACCCGCCGCCGGTAGTTGTCAAAATCCGCCTTGAGCCGCTGCAACGCGCCCAGATACTCCTCGGCGCGGTCCGCCTCGGGCCTTTGCCCCTGGCTCGCCTGCTCCGTCACAGTTTCCCCTGGGGACACCTCCGCCTCTGGTGTCTCCTCCCGGGCCTCGTTCTGGTCCATATACGCCTCCCCCGTCCACCTAGGATCCCGCGGGGCGCTCGCGATTTTGCCGGGGCTCGCCACCCCGGCGCCTTCCGCGCCGCCCGGGGATCGCCGACGGTTCCGCCCTGAGCTCCGTATCCTCCAACCGCGTGAGCTGGGGTGCCTGCGCCTCGGCCCCCAGGGCGTTGGTGACCGCCTGGGCCACGCCTTCGACCAGACGCATGACACGCCGGTAGTCCATCCGCCGCGGGCCGAGGACGCCGACACGCCCGAGGACCCCGCCTGGCGCGGCGTAGACGGCCGTCACCAGCGAGCAGTCCGCCATCTCCTCCAGCTGCATCTCGCGCCCGATGGCCACCTCCAGCCCCTGGCCACCGCGCGGAACATCTCCCAGCATCTCCGCCAGGAGCTCCTCGCGCTCCAGGGCGTGCAGAACACGCTTGGCCTTGGCCACGTCCTGGAACTCGGGCTGCTGCAACAGGTTGGTGGTCCCGTCCACCAGCAGGCGCTCACCCCCAGAAGATCGCTCGCCCAGCAGCTGGAGCACCTGGTCCAGCACCACCCCGAACTGGCCGAGCTCACGCGCGATCTCCCGACCGCTACTGCCCAGTTCCCCCAGGCGCATGCCACGCAGGCGTTGGGAGAGCGCCTGGCCGATGGCCTCCACGTCCCGCGCCGAGGGCGTGTGCGGGAACTGGATCATCTTTGTGCGCACGCTCCCGGTGTCCGCGACGAGCACGATCACGGCCTCCGGGCCGCGCAGGGGCACCACCTGCAGGGCCACGATCGACTCCTCGGTCCCCGCGGGCTGTGAGGCCACTCCGAGGAACTCAGTCGCCTCACCCAGGAGGTGCGCGGCCTGGCGGACCACGCCCTCCATGCGCTGCGCCTTGAAGGCCAGGACCTGCCGCACGCCCTCCTGATCCAGGTCGGGATCCGCCTGGGATCCGACAAGGGTGTCGACGTAAAAACGGTAGCCCTTGTCCGAGGGGATTCGTCCCGCGGAGGTGTGGGGCTGCTCGAGGTAGCCCATGAACTCCAGGTCGGCCATCTCGTTGCGGATGGTTGCCGGACTCACGCCAAGGTTGTACTTGCGGGCGACGGTGCGGGAGCCCACCGGCTCGGCGGTGTGGATGTAGTCATCCACGATGGCGCGCAGCACCTGACGCTTGCGGTCATCCAGCCCGGCCACCCCCCTTGGACCGTGTTAGCACTCTATGCCTATGAGTGCTAACGGCCACTCGAACAGTACACCGCCACGGGGAAGACTGTCAATGCGGCCCCAGAGGATCAGCGCCCGCCGGAGCGCGAAACGGCGCGAATCCACCGCGACAGGTCCAGACGCATTCGGCCCCAGGGTACCTGAGATACTCTATGTAGCTTGGCCCGCCCCCACCCACACGGGAAGGAGGCGGGCGAGGGGGCAAGGACACCATGCCCATGCTTCGCGTCGCAGGCTGGACCGCACTGGGACTGGCCCTGATCGCGCTGGCCCAGTGGACCGCCGACGGAGCGCCGCGCCTGCCCTGGACCCTACCCAGCTGGGCGGTCCTGGCTCTGCCGTACTTCGCCCTGCTGATCTTCGGCCTCTTCCTGGCGGCCACGTTCGGCGGCGCCCCTGGGGCCGGGCTGGGTCTGGCCGGAGCGCTGGCGGGACTGCTCGTGGCTGGCCTGCCCGTGCTCTACGCGCTCGGGCTGGCCCAGCGCTACGGCCTGCCGGCCAACGCCGGCCTCTTCGGCCAGCTGCTCTCTGGCTCCTGGGCGCGCGCGGCCGGAGCCACCTGGGCCGGGGTGTGCCTGGTGCAGACCTGGCGGCGGCCGGCGCGCCGATCCGTGGGCCTACCCCAGGCGGAGGAACCGCTCGAGATCTGGCGGTCCCCCGTCACCGGCACGGAGGACCCGGGCCCCGTGGTCTACATCCCGGCCGGTTCGGAACGCTCGTAGAGGACGATGCCCTCCGCGAGGACGCGAGCCACCAGCGGCGATGCCGGCGCCAACAGCGCCAACTCGCCGCTGGTGTAGGCCAGAAGGTCGCAGCACACGCGGGGCTCCAGCGCCGCGTAGAGCGCGGCCAGCCGTTGCGGCACGGAGCGGAGGTCCTCAGCAAGCTCGACCAGGAGGTCCAGATCGGAGTCGGGTGCACCCCGGCCCTCGGCCCAGGAGCCATAGAGCAACACCCGCCGTGCCCCGGCCGCGACCAACAGGGCGACCAGGCGTTGCAGCTCCGCCGCGATCGCGTCAGGCAGGACCGGCGCCCTGTGCCTGCCTTCCTTACACAAAGGCCACAAAGGCCCGGTTGGCGATCGCCACCGCCTGGGGACGCAGGCGCAGCCGGCCCTCCCCCCATTGGCACAGGCCCTCGGCCACCAGCCGTTCGGGCACACCGGGGAAGGCTTCGCCGAGTTCGAGCCCGTGGCGGGCGGCAAAGCTCGCAAGGTCGATCCCGTCGAGGAGGCGCAGTCCCAAGAAGGCGGTTTCGCTTCGTTCCCGGACGGGATCCGCCTCCTCATGGTCCTCGACCCAGGACCCGTCCTGCCGCGTCACACCCTCGTCGTAACGGGACAGACGGTCGGTGTTCTTCCAGCGCTCGCCCCGCCAGTGCGTATGCGCGGCGATTCCCAGCCCCAGGTAGTCCGCGTTCTCCCAATACAGGAGATTGTGCCGGCAGCGGCGACCTGGGCGAGCGAAGTTGCTGATCTCGTAGTGCTCGCGCCCAGCCGCCACGAGTTCCCTCCCGCAGGCCTCCAGTTGCTCGGCCACCAAGTCGTCGTCGGGAACCGTGAGCGCCTGGCGGCGCACGGCCGCACCCAGAACGGTTCCCTCCTCGACCTGCAGGGCATAGAGCGAGACGTGCTCGGGCTCCAGGTCCAACACGCGCCGCAGGGTGTCCAGGCAGTCCTCCAGCCTCTGCCCCGGCAGACCACAGATGAGG
>JAKAUG010000002.1 GCA_021827805.1 Bacillota bacterium
AGGTGCTACGCCTCAGGTTCCCTATAATCGCTTGTGGCGCAAGGGGTGCATGGTGCGGTTGGGGACCAACGCATAAAGTCCCGCTAGTGCTGGGCTCGCTCCTCGCGACCGCGCAGGATGGAGAGCACGGCCGCGCAGGCCACCAGACCCATGGCCAGGCGCAGGGCCTCGTGCAATCCGCCCACGAATGCCGCGCCCAGGACCGGGGTCAGGCGGCTGACCCCCAGGAAGATGGCGAACGCCATGGAGCGCGGAATGGCGCTGGATGCGGCCAGCAGCGCGAGGGCGAAGCTGCAGACCATACCCACGTTGGAGAGTGTCCGCAGCAGGCCCGACGCCACCCCATAGGCCCCCTGGGGGGCGTTGGCCATGACGGCGCTGTTGTTGCTGGGGAAGAAGAAGGCGTTGCCGACCCCGTTGACCACCGACGCCGCCACCACCAGGGCCAGAGGACTCTCGGGCGTCAGGCCCGTGTACATGAAGAAGGCCGCCACCTGCAGGCCGAGCCCGACGGTCGCCGGCACGCGCGCCCCCATGTGGTCGGCCAGCCGACCGGCCCACGGACCCACCAGGCCCCCCAGGACGTAGCCGGGGACGAGCAGCAGGGAGGCGGCGAAGGGGGACATGCCGCGCACACCCTGCAGATACATGATGATGAGGAACATCACGGCATAGGAGCCCATGGACTGTAACAGGGCCGCCAGCACGGAGGCGGAGAGCACGCGGTGGCGGAACAGGCCCAGATCCAAGAGGGGGGCCCGGGCCTTCCGCTCCCAGAGGACCAGCCCGCCGAGCAGGCCCAGGCCGACCAAGAGGCGCAGCAGGGTTCCGAGGTCCCAGCCCGCTCCGGTCGTCCGCGTGAGGGCCAGCAGCACCAGCAGCAGCCCTCCGCCGAGCAGGCCCACGCCGGGCAGGTCCAGGGGGCGCCGCTGGCGCGGTGAGCGTTCTCGCAGAACGCGCCAGCCCAGGCCCAGCCCGGCCAGGCCGATGGGCAGGTTGATGAAGAAGATGTAGCGCCAGTTCACGAAGGTGATGATCACGCCGCCCAGGAGGATCCCCAGCACCGCCCCCACGTTCCAGCCGATGCTGGTCAGACCGTAGGCCCTTCCCCGTTCACGCGGCGGCACGGTGTCGGCGATGATCGCGCCGCTGTTGGCGGAGACCAGCGCGCCCCCGATGCCCTGAACGACACGGAAGGCCACCAGCTGGCCGCCACTGCCCGCCAGACCGCAAAGTACCGAGCCCAGCGTGAAGACGGCAAACCCGAGGTTGTACATCCGCACGCGGCCGAACATGTCCCCAAAGCGGCCGAGCTGCGTGGAGGTCATGGTCAGCACGAGCAGGTAGGCCATGATGACCCAGACCATGCCCACCATGTCCGAGTGCAGGCGCTGCATCATCACGGGCAGACCCAGCACCACGATGGTGGTGTCCACCGCCGTGATCATGACCCCCGTCAGGACGACCACCAGGGCGAGGGAGCGATAGCGCCGTTCCGCGTCCGCGGCGTTCCGCTGATCCGGATCCCCCTGTGCCTGCGCTGTCACCGGGTCACCCGCCCATCCTGGTGATCGGCTGAAATGCCCCAGCCATCAGGCCTGCGCCTCGGTGGCCGAGACACGCCGTTGGCCCGATGGCCGCGGTTCGGCGGAGAGGATGGTCGGGGCCGGCTCGCCGCTCTCGACCATCCTGCGGAGCAGGCGCTCGCGCAGCACGTCGGCGACCGCCCGGTGCGATTGCAACCCCGCCAGGTTGGCGAGTTCGTGGGGATCGGCCTCCAGATCATACAGATACTGCTCCACATAGCTCTCGGCACCGCGATCACGGCCCCCGTCCCCGTGCGGGGCGGTCACCCCATACTTCCAGCGCCGGGTGCGAACCGCCCGCCCCACCTGGGATTCGCTGATCTGCACCAGCACGTCGTCAGGCCAGCCCCGCGCATCCCCGCGCAGAAGGGGGAGCAGCGAGCGGCCCTGCATCTGGGGCGGGACGGGCAGGCCAGCCGCCGCGAGCAGGGTGGGCGGCAGATCCACCAGGGAGACCAGGTGGTTCACGCTGCCCCCGCCGTCGAAGCCTGGGCCCCAGATGGCCCCGGGCACGTGGATGGAGCTCTCATGGCAGGAGCGCTTGTATTCCCCGTTGCGTGTCTTGAAGTGGCAGCCGTGGTCGGAGGTGTACAGGACCACCGTGCGCCGCTCAAGGTCCAGGCTGTACAGGGCGTCCTGCAACCGACCCAGGGCCTCGTCCAAGCGCTTCACCATGCCGAGGTAGCCGCCCAGGTGCTGCGCGGCAGACCCCCCCAGGGCCTGAAGGTCCGGAGGCATCCAACGGTTCTGATAACGCTCACGGTAGCCCCGCGGGGGAGGGAAGTCGTCCAGGTGGTTCTGCTGGTGCGGTTCCAGGTAGGAGAGGAAGAGGAAGAACGGCTCCTCCCGGTGGGCGTGGACGTAGCGGATGGCCGCGTCGGTGACGGCGTCCACCCGGTAGCCCGGCAGTTCGACCTTCTGCCCCTCCCCGTCGAAGAGCACCGTGTGGTAGGGCTCGGAGACGATCTCCGTGGCGTTGGCCCCGAGCCAGTACCGATACCCGCCCCGTTCGTCCGCCGGCACCGCCTGCTGGCGGCTGCGCGCGAGGTGCCACTTGCCGATGTACCCGGTGGCCCAGCCGGCCTCCCCGAAGGTGCTGCCGAGGGTGACGGCGTCTGGCGCCAGCCCCAAGCCGTTGCGGAAGACCCCCGTGGTTGTCGCGTACTGCCCGGTCTGCAGGCAGGAACGGGCCGGGGCGCACACCGGCTGCGGGGTGAACAACAGTGGCAGGTGCGTGCCACCGCCGGCCAGACGGTCCAGGTTGGGCGTGAGGTCCAGCGGGTTGCCGCCGAGTCCCGTGGTGTCCCAGCGTTGCTGATCCGTGAGAAAGACAATGATGTTGGGCCGCTCGTTCACGTCCTGGCCCACCTCCAACGCGGCGGGAGATTCCCGGCCCCGTCGGCCACGTCCTGCAGCGCCCGGCGTATCTCCAGGCAAGCACGAGGCATGGTGGAGTCGAGCGTCGGCCCCGGAGGCGCTTCCGGCGCGAGGCGGGGGATGGCGCCATCGGTCTCCACCCCCGCCGCTTGCGCCGTGCCCGGTTCCGGCTCACCGGGCCCGATGGCCGCGCAAAAGGGTGGAGAAGGCCGCCCCGCACATCGATCCCATGGCGCCCGCCATCAGCAGCGTGGCAGCCGTGGCGGCCGCCACGCCGTGGTCGGCCGCCGCCGCGATGACCAACAGGCCGCCGGCTCCGCAGACGCCACCCAGGGTGGCCGCGGCCACATCCAGGTGGTCCGTGCCGCTGGCGGAGCGCGCCGGACCCACCGCCCACACGCTCAGGGCCGCGCCAGCGGCGGAGAGCAGGAACGTGGGCAGGCCGCCGGTGTGCGCACCCTCCGCCAGACCGCCCACGACCGCGCCCACCGCGGCCAGCGGTGCGGTTCTCAGTGTCCCCCCCGCGATCCAGTCCCAGGTCCAGGAACCCCAGACCACGCGTTGCACGCCGCTCACCCCCCTGCAAGGGTATGGGCTCTGGGCGGCGACAGACCTGGGACTCAGGCGGGCCGGGCCCCAAGGTCGCTGGAGTGGCCCCCCTGCAGGTGCGCTCCAGGCTCCAGGGCCTGACGGGCGGCGCTCACGGCCAGCGCCGCCTCGGCAAAGCCCGTCGCGATGAGCTTGAGCTTGCCGGGGTAGGCGACGGCATCGCCCGCCGCGTAGATCCACGGCGCCACCGCCATGGTGTCCGGGCTGACCACCAGGCCGCGGCCTTCCAGGGGCAGTCCCCAGGTGCGCAGCAGGGAGCGGTCGGCCGAGAACCCGAGGGCGAGCACCACGTGGCGGCAGGGGACCTCCATGGTGCTGCCGTCCTTCAGGTTCCGGATGCGGGCCGCCTCGGGCGCGTCGGCGCCCAGGACGGCCTCCACGACCGCGGAGCGGCGGATGACCACTCCCGCGGCCTCGGCGCGTCCCAGGGCGGATTCCACGGCGCGGAACTCATCCCGGCGGTGCACCAGGGTGACTGCCGCGCCGCCCTCGGCCAGTTCGGTGGCCCAATCCAGGGCGCTGTCCCCGCCCCCCACGACCAGGACCGGCTGACCGCGAAAGCGGGAGGGGTCGGCCACCGTGTGCCCGAGCCCCCGCCCGGCCCAGCGGTCGACCTCCGGCACGCCCAGGGACTTGGGGGCGAAGCGCCCCACCCCCACCGCCAGGAGGACGGCCCGGGCCCTGTACGTGGAGACGGGGGTCGTGAGCACCACGTGCTCGCCGGAGCGCTCGAGGTTCGTGACCGGTTCCCCCAGGTGCACCCGAGGCGCACCGAAGCGCGCCTGCTCGGTCAGCCGCTCCACCAGTTCGGCGCCCCGCACCGCCGGGAAGCCTCCCACGTCATAGATGCGCTTTTCCGGGTAGAGCGCCGCCACCTGTCCACCGACAAATGGCAGCGCCTCCAGCAGGCGGGCGCTCATACCGCGCAGGCCGGCGTAGAAGGTGGCGAACAGGCCCACGGGCCCGCCGCCCACGATGGCCAGATCCGTGATGTCGGGCTGCTGCTCTGTCAAGGGCAACCACGGCCTCCTCATTGGGCGCGGGGGACCGGCCCCACGGGATGCTACTCTTCCGGCCGGGCTCTTCGGCAAGGACCACTGTGGGCAATTGTGAGGGCCCGATGGCCGACCGCAGGGACCGGATGGACCAGGGCCTCGTCCGGACGGGCGAGGTCAGCGTCCGTTCGGACGGGACCGCCGCGGCGCGGCGGGTGCGGCCGGCTCGACCACCGCCCCCGTTCAGGAGACGACGGCGGCCGGGGCGTGCCCGAGTTCGGCGTCGGTGAGCTGGCAGGCGGGATCCGAGCCCCAGGGGTCGCCCGCGGCGCGGGCCCGCGCGCGCAGGTTCCCGTTGCAGACGTCAAACCACGCGCAAGAGCTGCATCGTCCGGTGATCCGCTCGCGCCGGGAGCCCCGCATCTCGATCAGCACCGGGTGCGTCGCGGCGCCAGCCCACAGCTCGGGCAGTGGCGTCTGACGGATGTTGCCCAGGCGCACGTCCCAGGAGAATTGGTCGGGGTGCAGGTCGCCCTGGGGACCCAGACACACCATGCCCTGACCTGAGCGGTTGCCGCCGTTGCGCTGCAGCAGCCGCCAGGCCTCGTCGGCGGCCTCGGGCGCATGGCGCCGCATCCAGAGGTAGGCGTACGGGCCATCCGCATGGTTGCCGACCGTGAGGATCTCCATGTCCCGACCGGAGCGCACGTAGCCCAGCGTCCGCTCCAGGATCACGTCCAGCGCGGCGCGGCTCTGCTGCCGCTCCAGGGTCAGATCCGCGACGCTCTCGCCCCGGCCGGAGGGCACGAGGTGATAGAAGCAAACCCGGCCGATGCCCTCGGCCTCCGCCAGATCCAGCAGGTACGGGATGTGGGCCACGTTGTGGCGGTTGAGGGTGAAGCGCAGGCCCGTGCGCACCCCCAGCCGACGCAGATTGCGGATGCCCGCCAGCGAGGCGGCGTGGGCTCCCGTCTTGCCCCGCCAGCGGTCGTGCAGTTCTGGAGGGCCATCCAGGCTGATGCCGACGTAGGTGACCCCCACCTCGGCCAGCGCGCCGGCGGCCCTCTCGTCGATGAGCGTACCGTTGGTCGAGAGCGTGCAGCGCAGCCCCGCCTGGCGCGCCACCCCAAGGAGGTGCAGGGCGTCCGGCCGCGCCAGCGGTTCCCCGCCGGACAAAAGCAGGGCCGGCACCCGCATCTTGGTCAGCGTGTCCAGAACGGCCTCGGCCTCCGCGGTGTCCAACTCACCCGGAACGCGCCCGAGGACGGCCGAGGCATAGCAGTGCTCACAGCGCAGATTGCAGCTCTGCGTCCAGTTCCAGACCACGACCGGGCCCTGGCCGGGGAGGGCGCCCACGCGGGTGTGGCGGATGCCGCGGTCATAGCGCAAATCCGGCCCGCTGGCCGGGGCCGCACCGAGAAGCCGGCTCAGGTTCAGCATGTGCTCTCGCTCCTTGCGCTGTGCGCCGCGGGCTCGTACGCGCACAGCGGGTCGTCGCCGAGCGGGTCCCCGGTCGCCGAGAAGGCGCGGCTGCGGGAACCCCCGCATACCGTCCGATACTCGCAGCGGGCGCAGCGGGTGCCGCGCAGGGCCTGGGGATCGCGCAGAGCCCGGAACAGCTCGTGCGTGCGGTAGACCTCCAGGATGTCGTCGTGGCGGCAGTTCCCCGCGGGCAGGGGCAGAAAACCGCTCG
>JAKAUG010000176.1 GCA_021827805.1 Bacillota bacterium
ATAGCGCTGCTCCCGCGGCTTGCCGCCGGTGCTCACGCTCACGAACAGCAGGTGCGTGCCGAACTCCTCGACCGCGCGCCTGGCCAGGGAGGCCGCATGGCCCTCGACATCCTCGTGGTCCAGATCCAGGTCCACCTGCAGCGAGGCGGCGCGCAGCCCATGGCGCGCCAGATCGCGCTGCAACGCGGCCGTCCCGGCGGGTTGGGGCAGGGAGACCTCGACCGCCCGGATGCCCAGGGTCGGAAGGATCTCCAGGGCCTGGCCGGCCGCGGAGCCAAAGGACCCCGGCCGGCAGGAGAGGAGCAGGCCGCCACCGCCGCCACCGGTCTCCGGAGCCAGAAGCCGAGTCCGCCCACGGAACTCCACGCCATCCACCCCGTTTCGGCGCGCACTCCCGCGCCCGGTCCCGCTTCGTCCCCGGGCCCCCCTTGGCCTGCTGAACGGGGACGACCCGGGCCCGATGAGCTACAATAGTCTCACAGGCAGTCGGAGGGGGCGAACGAGGTGCAGGACCGGGGGAATTTCGTGATCGGGCTTCTGATGGGCGGCCTGGTGGGCACGCTGGTGGGTATCCTGCTGGCGCCGGCACCGGGAGAGGAAACCCGCAGGCAGGTGGGTGCCAAGGCCGGCGATGCCGCCTCGCGCCTGCGTGAGGGTTCGGCACGGGTCGCGGCCCAGGCCAGCCAGTCCGTCCAGACGCTCTCGCAGCGCGTGCGCACGCGCGTGGGAACGCTCCAGGCCCAGGCGCTCGATGGTGTGGCGGAGACCATGCAGCCCGAGGAGGCCGCGGCAACCGGCGAGTCCGCTGCGGAGCCCGTGTAATGGGGGCGGGGGCGGCGGCCGTGCTGGTGGTCGCGGTGGTGATCATCGCGGCATCCCAGTTGGCGCTGGTGATCGTGCTGGCCATCACCGCCAGGAGGGCGCTGCGTGAGGTGGCCACCCTGCGCGTGGAGATGGCCAAGACCATGGAGCTGTTGCGTGAGACCACCGCCCAGGTGGGCGGGCTCGCTGCGGAGGCCACCGGGACCATCCACCAGGCGCGGGAGGCCGTATCCCATCTGAGTGCGCTGGCCGGGATGGGCCGCTCGGTGCTCGAGGGCGCGGTGGGCAACCTCCTGCTGCGCACGTTCGCGCCTGGTCGGGCCGCCACCGGCGTGGCCCAGGCGGTGCTGCAGGGGGGTGCGCTGCTTTGGCAGACCCTGGCGCGGCGTCGCGCCCAGCGCGCCGCCACGGGCCCGATCCCGGAACGGGAGCCGCTCGGCACCGGACCCGTCCGCCGCTTGTCCCGCGCGGCCAAGCCCCTCGGTCCCGGTGCCTCCCAACAGCTGCAGGCATAGGACGCCAGCGCTGAGCGCCGGAGCCAGGGGGCGGCCCAGTGCCGCGCTACTCGGCTCCGGGGCCGCGCAGCGCCTGGGCACGCGCGGCCCTGGCGGCCTCGCGGCGCGCCCGTGCGGCCGCGCGCAGCAGGGGCACCACCCGCCACACGTACCAGGTGACCAGCCCACCGCCCGCCAGGAGCAGCAGCACGCTTGTGAGCCCACCCTGCACCAGCGAGGCCACTCCCAGCACCCCAAAGATCACCGCGACGGCGATCTGCAGCCAGGGAACGCCCCAGGCGCGGTAGGGCCGCGGAGCGGCGGGCTCGCGGCGGCGCAGTCTGATCACCGCCACGGAGGCCAGCGTATAGACGACGCCCTCCAGGGCGGCGCCGAGGTCCACGCTCCCGGTCAGCCCTCCCGCCAGGCCCACCGCCAGCGCCGCCGCCAAGGTGACGCCGAAGAGCGCATACAGGGCATTCTCCGGTGTCAGGCGCGTGGGGTGCACGCGCGCCAACCAGGCGGGCGCTGCGCCCTCCCGCGCCGTCGCGTAGAGGAAGCGTGACGCGGCCGTCAGTCCGGCGTTGAAGGTGGTGGCCGAAGCCCCCAGGCAGATCAGCACCATCCAGAGCCCACCGACCGCGCCCAGCAGCCGGACCGCGAAGACCATCTGCGGCACATCGCCGGTGAGCGCGCTGCGCGGGAGCCAGTGCCCCATGGCGGTGGTGATGCCCATGTAGGCCACGGTGAGCAGCAGCACGGCGCCGGTCATGCCCTTGGCCACCAGGGAGTTGTCCGTGACCTCCTCGGACAGGGGAGTCACCCACTCAAACCCCACGAACAGGAAGACACCCACGGCCGCCGCCTGCAGGACGGACCCGGCCCCTCCGGGATGCAGCGCGTTCGGGAGCCGCCAGTGAGCGTGCGCGAAGCCGAGCCAGGAAAAGGCCAGGATCGAGGCCACGACAAGGTAGGTGAGCACGTCCTGGAACAGTCCGGCGATCTCCACGCCGCGCAGGTTCACCCAGAGGGCCACCACCAGGAGCAGCACGATCCAGCCCGCGGCCGGCACCCCGGGCAGTTCGAAGTGCAGCGCCTGCCCCAGCACCATGGCCTCGGCCGCCAGCACGAGTACGACGACGAACATGTACAGGCCGCTGACCACAAGGGCCAGGTTGGCACCGAAGGCCCGCTGCAGGTAGACGCGGATCGCGGCCGACGTGGGCATCATCCCGTTGAGCTCGGCAAAGGACTGGGCGACCAGGAGCGCCAGGAGCCCGGCCACCAGCACGGCGATCCAGGCCGCATCCCCCGCGGTGGTCCGCGCCACTTGGGCGGCGGCGATGAAGCTGCTGGTGGCGAACGTCAGGCCGGCGGAATTGCTGATCACCGTACGCAACGTCAGGGCGCGGCGCAGGGTCTGCCCGCGGGTTCCGGCGTCGGCCTGTCCCTGCACGGACTCACTCTCCCCAGACCATGAGGGTGAAGACATCGAGCTTCATCATGTCGGCCTCGGTACTGCGCACGATCAGGGAGCCGTCGAGGTAGGGCTCGGTGGGAGACATCTCCCCGCGGAAGATGGCCGCGAGCGTGTCGGCGGCACCCTCCAGCACAATCTCCGCCCGCGCGGGGTGCTCGGCCGCTCCGAGCAGGCGCACCGCGCCCTCCTGGACCCGCAGGCCGCGGGTCCAGGCAGCGTCCGTGGCGCGGACCAGGATGGTGCGGTTCCAACCCTGGGCCATGCGCGGCAACTCGGCACTGTCGTTGAACTGGCGCGCGAACTCGGTGAGCACGCGCTCCATCTCCGCAACGTCGGTCATCTCAATGCCCCCCGTCCGCCCCAGCGGCTCCCTGCTGCAGGTCCACCACCTCGGGCCGGTACTCGATCCGATCCAGCAGCTCCTCGAAGTCGGCGGCCGCCAGATCCTCGGGCCGCCGGCCCATGGCCGCCACCATGGCGGCCTCCAGGACGTTCGTTCCCAGCGAGCGGCCGTCGAGCAGCGGCGTGGTCGTGAACAGCCAGCGCACGCCCCGGCGCGCCAGATCCCCCCGGTCCTCCGCCGTGGTGGTGTTCGTCAGCACCGCCTTGTCGGTGAGGGAGGCGGGCAGGTAGCGGCGGATGAGGTGGAAGTCCCCGGCCACGAGCGCCGCCCGCTCGTACTCCTCCGGGAAGCGCGCCTCCGGTTCCGACTCCTGCGCGGCGCCGGTGGGATAGAGCATGCGCACCGGGAGCCTGGTCATCTCCTTGGCCAGGCGCCGGCTGATCTTCTGCAACTCGGCCAGGGTGGTGATGGGATACGGGATCCCCGCGGTGAACATCAGGTCCCCATACACCGGACGGCAGCCGGCCTCTTCCAGGGCCACCGCCATGCCGAAGCGGTCCAGGGCCGAGACCATGAGGACCGGCAGGCCCTTGAGCGGCAGCGGCCCGTGGGCGGCCAGCTGTCGTACCGCCCGGGGCTCCAGTGTCCGTTTCAGGCGGGAGCCGTCCACCACCGGCGTGCGGGAGGCGGCCTGCAGCAGCCGTTCCCCGTCCGCGATCACATAGCGGTCCTCCCCGATGTACAGGTAGACGTCCAGGCCCCCCAGACCGATGGCGTCCACCCTGCCGTCCAGTTCGGCGATGGCCTGCCGGGCCGCCTCCACGTCGCCGTTGAAGCCGCGCCGTTCGATGTCGATCTCCACATCGGCCAGCCGGTAGCGGACGCGGTGGTCGCGGCGCGCGCTCCCCAGACTCACGGACACCACGGTCCTGGTGGCGCCCAGTGCCGATCCCTCCCACAACCCGTCCATTCTGACACGCCGCGCGCGCCCCTTCTAGCGCTGGGGTCGCGCGAAGGGGATCGCCCCAACGTCCCGGGCCAGCGCGCCGCTGCCGTCCACGCGCAGGGCCTGCCCGGCCACCAGCGCCCGGCCCTCCTCCCGGAAGCGGATCTCCACAGGCAGCTGTCCCGGATGGGCCCGCAGGACGGCGAGCAGCAACTGCAGCCCAAGGTCGTCGGCGGCGGTCGGGACGTCCACCACGAAGCGTTCCGGCGCACCGCGGGTCGGCGTGGCCAGATACTCCTCGGCCGCGGTAGCCGCTGCGAGCTCCGCCGTGGGCCCGTCCAGGAAGGACTCCACCTCGTCCGCCACCACCGTGACCTCCCCCGCGGCGTCCCCCTCCTCGGCGGCGCCCTCCTCGGCCTCCGCCGCCCGCCGCTCCCCCCGCCAGGACACCTTGCCCCGCACCAGCACCAGGCGGTCGGGCTGCACGAGTTCCTTGTCCAGGGCCGCGTAGACCTTGGGGAAGAGGACGACCTCGGTCTGGCCCGTGAGATCCTCCACCGCGACGAACGCCATGGCGTCGCCCTTCTTCGTCGAGGTGCGCCGCAGGCCGGAGACGATGCCCCCCACCGTGCAGCGGTCGCCGTCCGAGCGGTCGCGCAGGCTGGCGATGCTGTGGGTGCGCTGGTAGAGGGCCTCGCGCACCGAATCCAGGGGATGTCCGGAGATGTAGAGGCCGAGCACATCCTTCTCCTGGGCCAGGAGCTCCTTGGCGTCGAACTCTGGCAGGCTGGGCAGGACATCGGCCACCGGTCCGGCGCCCGCATCGCCTCCAGAGCCTCCGCCCAGAAGGTCCAGCAGGCTCCGCTGGCCGCGCGCCATCTCCTTGGCGCGCGCCTGCGCGGCCTTCATGGACTGCTCCAGACCCGCGAGCAGGCGGGCGCGCGGCTGCCCCAGCGAGTCGAAGGCCCCGGCCTTGATCAGACTCTCGATGGCGCGCTTGTTGCAGACCTTGAGGTCCACCCGGCGGCAGAAGTCCGTGAGGCTCTGGAACGGCCCGCCCTCCCGCCGCGCGGCGATGATGGCATCCACCGCCGTCGAGCCGACGTTCTTGACGGCGCCCAGCCCGACACGGATCGTGCCCGGACGGTCCGGGCGGGCGTCCGGGTCGACCAGGTCGGTGAAGTCGGCCCGGCTCTCGTTGACGTCGGGGGGCAGCACCGCGATGCCGAGCCGGCGGGCCTCCGCGATGTACACGGCGGCAGAGTCCTTCTTGTTGGTCTTGCCGCCCGCCGTGGATGTCAACAGCGCCGCCATGTACTCCACGGGATGGTTCGTCTTCAGGTACGCCGTCTGATAGGTGACGTAGCCGTAGGCAGCGCTGTGCGCACGGTTGAAGCCGTAGCCCGCGAACTTCTCGATCTGCGCATAGACCTGTTCCGCGAGTTCCCTGGCGTAACCGTGCCGCGCGCAGCCCTCGGTAAAGCGGACCCTGTACTTCTCCATCAGCTCCGGGTCCTTCTTGCTGATGGCGCGGCGAAGCATGTCGGCCTCGCCGAGGGTGAAGCCGCCCATCCTGGCGGCGACCTGCTGGACCTGCTCCTGATAGATCATGATCCCGTAGGTGTCTTTCAGAATGGGTTCGAGGTCCGGGTGCGGGTAGACGGGATGGCCACCGTGTTTGGAACTCACATAGAGCGGGATGTTCTCCATGGGGCCAGGCCGATACAGGGCGCCGGCGGCGACGATGTCCTCGATGTTGCTCGGGCGCATCTTGCGGAGCAGATCGACGTACCCCGAGGACTCGAACTGGAACATGCCGACGGTGTGCCCCTCCGCGATCATGCGGAAGGTCGCCTCGTCGCCCAGCGGGAGGTTGTCCACATCCAGGGGGCGGCCATGGCGCGCCTCGACGCGCTTGCGGCAGTCGTCGATGACCGTGAGGTTGCGCAGTCCGAGAAAGTCCATCTTCAGCAGGCCGAGTTTCTTGCACTGGTCCATGTCGAACTGGATGGCGGGTCGGCCATCCTTGTTGCGCATCAGCGGCACGATGTCCTCCAGGGGCTCGGGGGCGATGACCACACCTGCGGCGTGCACGGAGACATGGCGCGTGGCGCCCTCCA
>JAKAUG010000101.1 GCA_021827805.1 Bacillota bacterium
GCACACTCCAGCGACGGCGCCCCACGTTCCCGCGGGCCCCGGTCGATCTCCTGCCCACACACCTCGGTCCGGAAGACCCGTTCAGCCGCACCCGCCAGCGCACGATGCGCACATGCTTCATCCGCGGGAGGCGGGCGTGGCATCCACCGGATCGTCGGGATCGACCATCGGCCGCGGCACGAGGTCGCCCCAGACCAAGCGTCCGTCGCACTCCAGAGCGGTCTGCCGCCCCGCCGTTTGCCCTCGACCGAGTGTGGAGGTCCCGCCGGGCTCGGCGCGGGTTTCCGCAGTCCTGGCTCCCGTTCGTCCCGGCGACCTCGCGACCGTTCCATGACGGGGGGCTCCCGCGACAGAATGGGCGGGCGGGGCTGGAGGGAGAGATCGCGAGCAGCGTCCGCTGGTGGCCGCAGCGGGCCACTGGGTGCTTTGCGGTGCGCGTTGGCCAAGATGGAAGGCCGACGAGCGGCGGCGAGCACCATGGCGGACGAAACCCAGAGGACACGCGAGGGCAGAATCCGGGTCAAGACAGGGAACTGTGCCGCTTGGGTGGCGCTGTTCCATCTGCCGGCGCCACAGGACGAAACCCACAACCTGAGCGCCGGCCCGCGCGGGTCCACCTGGCGCCAGTGCGTCCCGCTCTGCGTGGAGATCCTGCCGGACCAACGGCCCACAGGCCGCGTCTTCCCCCGTCGGCGGCCAGGAGAGCGGGCGGGAGGGCATCCCTCCCTGACCCACGGCCCCAGGTCCGCGCTGCCGCGCGCTGGGTCCGGCAACGTGGCACCTGGAACGCCGGGGTGAAGGTGTCCGAGTGCCCGCACCGCGGCGCGGCGCCCGGAGGAGGGTGGCCGATGGGCCTGGCCGCGCGGCAGGCGATCAGCGGGACGGGATGCCCCTTCCTCCGCACGCGTCCGTGCACCTCAGCGAGGTCTCCAAAGGGTCTGCCAGGCACTCAGGCGGCTGGGGCGCGGAGCAGGCCGCGCAGCGGTCCGGGTGGTCGATCATCCACGTGTCGGCGTCCGCGTCGACACGCATCGGCCACCCACCGAGGCAAACAACATGGCGCATCTGTGCCAGCACCGCCGGGAGGGTCGGGGATGGCGGGCGGCTCGGAACCATCTGCGCCAAGGCGGCGTCCACGGCCTTCGCCCGCAACGGTCCCCGGGCAGAGCGGCGGAACGGCGCATGTCCGTCCACACGTGCCCAGCATGACCCGACACATCGCGCGTGCCCGTGACCTGCGGAACAGGGGGCCCGGGCTCCAAGGAGAACACTCGTCTGCAGTCCCTCGGGGCGGCCCCCCGCGCCCAACAGGGAGGTGTCCGTCCTGTCTCGGCCGAGCGGGATGGCCTTCGATCCCCTGCATCATCCCTTTCCCTCCCGGCGGATGACCGTCTTCGCACGCAACGGGATGGTGGCCACCTCCCAGCCCCTGGCGGCCGAGGCCGGCCTCGGGGCCATGCGGCAGGGAGGCAACGCCGTGGATGCGGCCGTCGCCACCGCCGCGGCCCTGACGGTTCTGGAGCCCACGTCCAATGGGATCGGCGGGGACGCGTTCGCCATCGTATGGCACGAGGGCCGGATGTATGGGCTCAATGCCAGCGGGCCGGCGCCGGGGGCCATCTCGCGCGAGGCCGTCGCCGCCGCCGGGGCCACCCAGATGCCGTCGCTGGGCTGGACGCCCGTGACGGTCCCCGGAGCCCCCGCGGCCTGGGCGGCCCTGTCGCAGCGCTTCGGCCGGCTGCCCCTCGGCGAAGCCCTCGAATTCGCCGCGGCCTATGCCGAAGAGGGCTATCCGATCTCCCCGATCCTCGGGAGGCATTGGGCCGCCGCCTTCGAGTCCTACCGGCGTCGTCTCGCCGGCCCGCTCTTTGCGCCCTGGTTTGAGACCTTCGCCCCGGAGGGCCGCGCGCCAGGGATCGGAGAGCTGTGGCGCTCCCCGGCGCACGCCGCCACGCTGCGCAGCATTGGCGCCACCGCCGCCCGCGCCCTGTACGCCGGGGACCTGGCGGAGAGGATCGACGCCTTCTCGCGCGCGTACGGCGGGTTTCTGCGCAAGAGCGACCTGGAGGCCTTCCGGCCGGAATGGGTCTCTCCGGTCAGTGTCCGTTACCGGGGGTACGACGTTTGGGAACTGCCTCCCAACGGCCAAGGCCTGGTGGCGCTCCTGGCCCTGAACATCCTCTCCGCGTTCGACCTCCCCGCGCAGGGCTCGGCAGAGACCCTGCACCTGCAGTGGGAGGCCATCAAGCTGGCATTCGCGGACGGCAAGAACTTCATCACCGATGCGCGGCAGATGCGGGTCCGGGTGAAGGACCTCCTGTCTCCCGCCTACGCCGAGGAGCGCAGACGGCTCATTGGGCCCCGCGCCCGGCAGCCGGAGCCAGGGCATCCGCCGGGCGGCGGCACGGTCTACGTGGCCACGGCGGACCGGGAGGGCACGATGGTCTCCTTCATCCAGAGCAACTACATGGGCTTCGGCTCCGGCGTCGTCGTGCCGGGGACGGGGATCAGCCTGCACAACCGTGGCCACACCTTCTCCCTGGACCCCTCCGCCGCCAACTGCCTGGCCCCTGGGAAACGCACCTACCACACGATCATCCCCGGCTTCCTGACCAGGGATGGCGCGCCGGTGGGGCCCTTTGGGGTCATGGGCGGGTTCATGCAGCCCCAGGGTCATGTGCAGGTTGTGATGAACACCGTGGACTTCCACCTCAACCCGCAGGCAGCCCTCGACGCCCCGCGCTGGCAGTGGCTCGAGGGCAGGCGTGTGGAGGTCGAGGCGTTCCCGGCCGCGGTGCTTGAGGAGCTGAAACGCCGGGGGCACCAGGTTGGCACCGGGGCCGATGCGTCCAGCTTCGGCCGCGGTCAGATCATTTGGCGAGACGCGACCGGTGTGCTGGTCGGCGGGACGGAACCGCGCACCGACGGCGCCATCGCCGCGTACTGAACGGCCCAGGCGAGGTGTTCCTGGCCGCGAGGTTGGCCTTCCAGCCGCTGGGCCTCCCTGTTCCCGGCGGCCTCCGCCGGATGCACCGGGGCGCTCGTGCCCCCCAGACTCCCGCTGACCGCCCGCGCGGAGCCTGCCACCTCCTGGTGGCCCCTCCCCACCAGCTACCCGGTCACGGCACCATCAGAGGCGCCCGAGACCAGGCGCGCATACTTGCCCAGGACCCCGCCCTGCCGGAGTGGCGGCGCTGTCCACCTGGCGCGCCGCCCCGCGAACTCCGCCTCGGACACCTGGACCGAGAGCACCCCCGCCTCCCCGTCCACCGTGACGACATCGCCGTCCTCAAGCAACGCGATCGGTCCCCCGACCTGCGCTTCCGGCGAGATGTGGCCCACCACGAGGCCGTGCGTCCCGCCTGAGAAGCGTCCGTCGGTGATCAGGCCGATCGCCTCCCCCAGACCCTGGCCGACCACGATGGCGGTGATCGCCAGCATCTCGCGCATGCCCGGGCCGCCCTTGGGACCCTCGTAGCGGATGACCACCACATCCCCGGGGCGCACGCGGCCCTGCACCACGGCCTCGGTGGCCGCCTCCTCGCAGTCGAAGACGCGCGCGGGGCCCTGGATGCGGGTGCGGCGCAGGCCGGAGACCTTGGCGACCGCACCGTCCGGCGCCAGGTTGCCGCGCAGGACCACCAGCGGACCGGTGCGACGCAGTGGCTCCTCGAAGGGCGCCACGACCCGCTGCTCCGGCCCGGGGGGCTGCACCCCCGCCAGATTCTCGGCGACGGTGCGGCCCGTCACGGTCAGGCAGTCCCCGTGCAGCAGGCCGTGCTGCAGGAGAAGCTTCATCACGCTGGGCACGCCGCCCACCGCCCCGAGGTCCCTCATGACCAGGTGCCCGCTCGGCTTGAGGTCGCAGAGGTGGGGCACGCGCTTCTGCATGCGCTCAAAGTCCGCCAGGGAGAGGTCCACACCGGCCGTGCGGGCGATGGCGATCAGGTGCAGGAGCGCGTTTGTGGACCCCCCCAGGGCCATGGTGAGGGCGATGGCGTTCTCAAACGCCGGCTTGGTCAGGATGTCGCGGGGGTAGAGGCCCTGTTCCAGAAGGTTCAGTACCGCGCGCCCGGCCGCCTCGGCCTCGCGGACCTTGTCCTCGGAAACGGCGAGGTTGGAGGTGCCGCCTGGCAGGCTCATGCCGATGGCCTCGATGGCGGAGGCCATCGTGTTGGCCGTATACATCCCGCCGCATGCGCCCGGACCCGGACACGCGGCGCACTCGACGGCGTGCAGCTCGTCGGCATCGATCCTGCCCGCGCTGTAGGCGCCGACGGCCTCGAACGCACTGACGATGTCCACGTCCTGGCCACGGTGGCTGCCGGGCAGGATTGTACCGCCGTAAACGAAAACCGCCGGCACCCCGGAGCGCGCGATGGCCAGCATGCAGCCTGGCATGTTCTTGTCGCAGCCACCGATGGCCACCACGGCATCCATGCGCTGGGCACCGACGACGGTCTCGATCGAATCGGCGATGACCTCCCGGCTCGGCAGGGAGTAGCGCATGCCCTCATGGCCCATGGCGATCCCGTCGGCCACCGTGATGGTGCCGAAGATCTGCGGCACGCCGCCCGCGGCGCGGGCGCCGGCCTTGGCCGCCAGCGCCAGGCGGTCCAGGTGCACGTTACAGGGCGTGATCTCGCTCCAGGAGCTGGCAATGCCGATCAGGGGCCGCTCAAAGTCCTCATCCGTGAAGCCGACCGCACGCAGCATGGCGCGGTTCGGCGCGCGGTAGGGTCCCTGGTGCGCCACGGCGCTGCGAATCTTCAGCTGCTCCTTGCTCATCCTCGGCCACCCTCCCACTCAGACACCCTGACACAGAACTCCGCTCCTCCGGCCAGCCAGCTGGCGCCACCGCCGACAACGGTGGGCGCGACCGCACCGCCCGCGCCGACGAGCCGACACGCCTCCAAGCATACAGAGCCCGCGCCGAACCGGTGGTGCGCGCTGCCACCGAGGTTGTGCGTTTGCTCACCGCGCCCGCCGGTCCTCGTCCCGAGTCCCCCGCACGGGGGCCGCGGGTCCGCCATCCCGCGCCGGCGGTGTTCGGGATCACCCCGGCGCCCCTCACCCTGGGCCCTGGCACCGCGCAGACGCTCCTGATCAGCAACGTGGTGGGCGACGCCACCCTCGGTCTGTTCAGCGCCCTTGGTCCGGAAACAGCGTGCGGGCCGGCTGCCCTGGGCAACAGTGATGAATGCGGCGCGATCCTGTGAGGCGGGTCACACGCCCCGTGCCCCATGGCCGATAGCCTGAACGCTGAAGTGTCCGCTGTCTCCGGTCGGCACGCCGACCGGATCGGAGTCGGCGCCGGTGCGCTGGAGTGCCCGGCCATCGGTCCGACGGGGGGCGGCCAGAAGGAGGACCAGCGATGGCGAGCGAGATGGATGCGGCGACCCGGTTTGCGCTGCTGGGCTCAGAGACCGGCCCCGGCCCGGGCATCCTCCCCCTGATCAACGGGGGTGTCTACGATGTTCGGCGGGTGGCCGTGGGTCCGGGCCAGGCGCACGGCCCGGGACGCCATCCGGGCGACGCTCTGGTCGTGGTCCTGGAGGGGTCGGTCGCGTTCAGCGTGGACGGCCAGACGCGGGAGCTGACGTTCGGCGACCTCCTGTGGGTACCGGCGGGAACCCTGCGCGGGTTTGTGGCCGGCGCCAAGGGAGCGCTCTTGCTGGCGATCCACCTGCCAAGGGGCCAACGCGCCGCCGACGCATCCCTCCTGGGCGCCGCGGACCAGGACGTGATCGCCCGGGTCACCCAGCACCACGCCGCGCTCGCCGATCGGCTGGACCAGCTCACCGCGGCCGTCGTTGGCTGCTTGGACGCGTCGTCCCTGGATGCGTCGCTCCGCGCACTGCTAGAATATTGGCGACAGGAGATCGTTCCTCACGCAGCCGCGGAGGAAACGACCTTTTACGCCGAAACCCGCGATGCGGCCGCGCAGGCGGGGCTGATCGAGGCCTTGGAGATGGAGCATCAGGACCTGAGGGCTCGCGTGCGCGATCTCGAGGATCTGCTCACGCAGGGTCGGCAGGGGACAGGCACCGCGCGGGAGGACGGGGAGCTGTCGAGTGCTCTGCGCGCCCGCGCCGCGCTGCAGGCGGTCGCGGCCGCGGCGCTCTTCCGGCTCCACGCCCGCAAGGAGAACGAGATCGTGCTTCTGACCCTGGTGGTCGCGGGCGTCCCGTTGCCGCCGCTGTT
>JAKAUG010000039.1 GCA_021827805.1 Bacillota bacterium
CACCAACCAGAGCATCCTGTGGACCGACGACGGCGGGCGGAGTTGGACCGCGGTCCAGGGCGTGGCGCCTGGCAGCTCCCTGCAGCCAGGTGTCCCGGTGTACAGCCTGAACGGCGTCTTCTTCACCGGTGCCCTGGACGGGTGGGCGGTCGGCACCCTGGGGACCATCCTGGAGACCACCGATGGCGGGAACTCCTGGTCCCCGGAGACCAGTCCCGTCACCAAGGCCCTGGAGGGCGTGGCCTTCGCCGCCGGGGGGCGGTTGGGCTGGGCGGTGGGCCTCGGCGGCACCATCGTCGCCACCACGGACGGCGGCGCCAGCTGGCAACAGCAGACCTCGGGGACGACCAGTGACCTGCTGGCGGTCGCCGCCAGCGGTCCAAACGCAGGCTGCCCCGAGGCGTGTGTGCTCGCGGTGGGCGCTGGTGGAACCGTGCTCTACAGCGACGACGGCGGCGGCACCTGGACCGCCCAGGCCAGTGGGGTCCAAACGGCCCTGCGCGGTGTATCCTTCACCTCCGCGGCCACGCCCGAGGCGCTGGTCGTGGGCGACGCCGGTGTGATCCTGGAGGCCGGCGGCCTGCCCCAAGCCGTTACCGTCGCCCCCCAGGACACCGCCCTGTCCCCCGAGGCGGGCCCCCCCGGCACTGTGGTCAGCGTCAGCGGGCAGGGGTTCGGGGCCAGCCCGGGGGCGCTCCTCTTCACCCCGCCCGGCGGCCAGGCGGAGTCCGCCCCAGGCCTTGAGGCGAACTGGTCCGACACCAGCGCCAGTGCGCAGGTGCCGTCGGGCCTGTCCCCGGGAAGCGTCAGCGTGGCGGTGTACAACGGACTGGACCAGATGGTGGGCAACGGCCTGCCCTTCACGGTCACCGGCCCCCTGGCGCGCCTCGCCTTCTCCGCGACGCCCGTCGCGGCGGGGGGGAGCCTTGGGTCCGGCGGATCGGCGACGGTGACGCTCACGGCCGAGGACTCCGCCGGCACGGCCATCCCCGGGGCCACCGTCTGGCTCTCCCTGCAGGCCGCCAGGCCCGCCCAGGACCTCGTCGCGGGCGCCACGGCCTCCGCGGTGGGCGCGGGCGGTACGACGACCCTCCTCCCCACGCCCCAGGCCCTGACCGCTGGCGGCGATGGCACGATCCGCATCGACTTCACGGCACCGGCCGGCCCCACGCTCACCCCCGTCGACACGATCTCGGCCCAGAACCTGGCCGCGAACCCCACACTCCTGGCCACGGACACGTACACCCACGTGGGCGGCGGAACCGTGGCCCTCCTCACCTTCACCCCGGGGCCCGTGATCGCGGCGCCGGGCACTCTTGCCCCAGGGCAGACGGTACCCATCACCCTGACCGCCAGCGATGCCGCCGGCACCCCGCTGGCCGATGCCAGCGTGTACCTTGCGTTTGACGGGGCATCGAGCGGGGCCCAGGTCAGGGTGGGGGCTGGCAGCGTGGCCCTCACGGGCTCTCCCCGGCTGTTCCTCACGGGCCCGCGGGGCACGATCGGCTTGGAGTACCAGGCAGGCGGCACGACCAACACCGGGTATGGCGTTCTGGACACCCTGGAGGCCTACAGCAGCCCCGCCCAGGCGGGGGGGGTGTCGACCGCCCCGGTGGGGGACACCGACGCGTACCGGCAGGTGAACATTCCGCGGCTGACGGCGCTCGATCCCGCCCAGGGGCCCACAGCCGGGGGTACCGTGGTCACGCTGGATGGCAGCGGGCTGACCGGTGCCTATGCCGTCTACTTCGGTGAGGCGGAGGCCCAGAGCTTCACGGTGGTCTCCGACGGCACGATCTCGGCGAGCGCCCCGCCGGGCACCGGCACCGTGCGGGTCTGGGTGTCCGGCCCCCTGGGGACGAGCGCCGCAATCCCAGGCGATCTGTTCACGTACGACCCGGCGCCCAGCGTGAGCTCCGTCACGCCAGCCTCCGGCCCCCAGGCCGGTGGCAGCGAGCTCGCGGTCTCGGGCACCGGCTTTGTGCCCGGAGCCACCGCCCTCAGCCTGGGCGGGGCCGCCGCCAGCGCGCTGGATGTGGTCTCCGCCACCTACCTGGTCGCCACAACCCCGGCCGGCAGCGGGAGCGTGGCCGTCACCGTGACCACGCCGGGGGGCAGCGGCAGCGCGCCCGAGCGGTTTGCCTACCTGGCCCCCCCGACCGTCGCTTCCGTCACCCCCTCGAGCGGGCCGGCAACGGGCGGCACGGCGGTGACGATCAGCGGCCAGGCCCTGGGCGGGGCCAGCTCCGTGACGTTCGGGGGGATCGCCGCGGAGAGCTTCACCGCCGTCTCCGCGACCCGCATCACCGCGGTGGCGCCACCCGGGAGCGGGACCGTCGACGTGGTGGTGACCACCCCCGGCGGCACGAGCGCCGCCGGGGTCGCTGACCAGTTCACCTACCGGTCCCAGACCGTGGTGCGCAGGCTCCTCCCCGGCTGGAACACGCTGTCCATCCCCTTCCCGTTGCGAGACCCCTCCCTGGCGGCGATCCTCTCGGACGGCGGTGCCTCCCTGAGCGTGGCCTATGCGGCCCAGGGGGGCTCCTGGATCCAGGTCACCGCCACCAACGAGGCCGGCATCCTGGCCCAGCCCATGAGCGGTCTCTACCTGGACATCGGGGGCAGCGCGCCTGTCCTGGCCACGCTCAGGCCCGCCCGGGCGCCCAATCCGCCGCCCACGTTCCGCCTGACCCCTGGCTGGAACCTGATCGGGCCCTCGGCCCTGGGCGGCGGGCAGAGCTACGCGGACCTGTTGGCGGGGGTTGCGCCCTCCGCGGTACCGGTCCTGGTGGACCCGAACGGTACGGGGGCCACGGCCACCGATCCGGGCGGCGATGGCACCGACCGGGTGCTGGACGGCTACGCGTACTGGGTGTGGGCCGCGACGTCCGCGGAACTCCTGGGACGCATCCCCACCGGCGGGGCGCAGCCATGAGGCCACTGCCCGGGCCCTCGAGGCGAGAGACGTTGCGCGGCTCGTTGTCGGCGGGAGGAGTGGCGAGGGGAATGTATCGGAACACCCTGGGGCGAGTGGCCCTGTCTCTTGCGACGGCGCTGTCCCTGCTGGCGACGTGCGGAGCACCCATGGCCGTCGCCTTCACCTATCATCCCATCGTGATCAAGTGGCCCGTGCAGTTCGGCGGCGCGCAGGGCAGCCCCAACGTGCTGCCGCTGCAGATGACGCCCCTGAACAGCGTGACCCCCATGCCCGCCAACAACGAACTGGACCTCTTCGTCAGCGGGCCGTGCCAACTGGACCCCGCCGAGTTTGACGCGCAGGGCAACTGGACGGCCTGCCAGACCGACGGGGCCATCAACACCCTGCCGGGACCGTACCTGGACGTGGCCGGCGGCAACGACGTGATGATGAACGTGCCCGCCACACAGCTCGCGGCAGCCTGGCATGCGGCCATCCCCACGGTCGTGGTCCCCACCCCCAGCGTGACCTACCCGGTGAACTGCCAGCTCGGCTGGGTGGAGGCGGATTCCCCGACGGCCTTCTACAGCAACAGGAACGCCCTGCCCCAGTCCGGCTTCTGGGAGGGTGACCAGGCCCAGTGCGCGGTGCACGCCGAGCTGGGCACCCAGGCGAACTGCCAGAACCCAGACGCCAACGGCTTCTGCTGGCAGAACCTCTCCGATCAGCAGAGCGCGACCACGCCCGCCTCACCGCAGGACGCGCAGAGCGTCTGGAACGTGTGCGCCAGCGGGGGATCATCCTCGAGCCCCTGCCTGGTCAGCTCCCCGATGCAGGTGCCGATCACCTTCCCCGAAGCCGTCAACCACCTCAGGTTCTGCTGGACCTACCAGCTCAACGACACGTATTTCGGGGACCTCCCCGCGTACGCCTCGGTGAACGACGCCTACAGCGGTCCCCAGGCGAAGGTCACGGGCTGCTCGGACCCGCTGACCGTTGATGTGCAGCCGGCGGCGCTCATGCAGCTCGACGTGCTGCCGTACAAGATCCTCTACATGCCGCCGGGGGATCTCTCCTCCTCCTCCTACACCCTCACGCAGGGGACCAGCACCACCACGGCGCTGACGCTGGGCTCGAGCTCCAGCCAGAGTCTGGCCAGCGACGTCAACGGGCAGGTCGCGGCCTCGCTGGCCTACGGGGCCTTCAGCGTGAACGAGGCGACCAGGTGGGACCACAACACGTCCACCACCAACACGACCTCGGACAGCTCGACGAACAGCGTGCAGTGGGTGGATCAGTACACCCAGACCTGGAGTTCCCCGCAGAAGCTCAGCCAGCTCTCCGAGCCCGGCCAGCAGCCCTGGCAGTTCGACGAGATCGCGCTCAGCATTCACCCCCAGTTCGCGCTCTGGGATTTCGGCGGGGTGGTCTCCTATCAGATGTTCGGCAGCCTGAGCAACGAGTACGACGTCTCGGCGGGCGCGTTGCTCACCTGCTCCGAGGGCACGACGGGGCTCCCCATCCCCGGCGATTACTCGCCCCCGGTGACGCTCACCCCCGATGAGTGCGGGTCCCTGCTGCAGCTCGACCCGTTCGCCGCCGCCTCGAGCCAGGACGCCTCGAGCCAGCTGGCCACCCTGTCGCAGGGGGGCCTGGCCACGCGTCTCGAGTCCGTGGCCCGCGGCGAGCCGGGCCTTGGCACCAACGGCACCAAGACCGACAGCGTGTCCCAGCAGGACATCAACACCCAGGCGTCCACGAGCGCGACCACCGCGGACGTCAAGGTGACGGACATGGTCGGCAACAGCATCAGCGCCGGGCTCTCGTTCGGGGGCAGCGGGGTGTCCCTCAACATGGGCGAGAGCCTGACCAGCGGCCTGGATCTTCAGGTCAGCTACCAGAAGTCCGTGACGGCCGTGCAGAGCTCCACCTCGGCCGCCAGCGGGACGCTGGGGGACGACACCAACCCCATCGACACCACGGAGTGGCTGGATGACCGCTGGGGGACGATGATGTTCCAGGTGGCCCCGCCGACGGTCACCGGCGTGACGCCCAGCGCCGGCCCCATCGGGGGCGGCACCGCGGTGACGATTTCCGGGACTGGCTTCTGGAGCGGCCCCACCGCCGTGAACTTCTGCGCCCAGGGCGGCTCGCTCTGCCTCCCGGCCACCGACGTCACCCTGGTCACCGACCAGACGATCACGGCCAAGGCCCCCGCCATGCCCGCGGGCACCGTGGATGTCGTTGTGGAGAGCCCCGGCGGGCAGAGCGCCACCTCCGCCCAGGATCAGTTCACCTTTCAGCCTCCGCCGCCCCAGATCACCGGCGTCAGCCCCTCGACGGGCCCGGTGGCCGGTGGGACTCAGGTGACCATCACCGGTTCCGGGTTCACCGGAGCCACCGAGGTCTGGTTCGGCTCGGGCCACTCCCTGGCGGACGACCAGCTCACCAACGGCGCGTCCAAGACCTGCAGCGGCATCCCGCCCTATGCGGCGGCGACGTTCCAGGTGGTGAGCGACACCGAGATCACGGCCACGACCCCGGAGATCTACGGGCCTGGCACGCTCGAGGTCGAGGTCCTCGGTCCGGTGGGACAGAGCGCCGTGGTGCCCAGCGACCAGTTCACCTACACCGGCGCCGCCCACGGCTGCCACAGCGGGACCGGACCGGGCACCTCCGGCCTGGGGTGGCTATGGTCAACGCTGCCCACGCTCTCCGGCGTGACGCCGGACACCGGTCCGGCCACCGGAGGCACCAGGGTGACGATCACGGGCACCAACTTCCAGACCACCCCTGAGCAGCGCACGGGCTGCGTTTTCGGCCGCTGCTTCACCTTTGAGTATCAGGCGCCGCCCCCGGTGGACTTCTGCGTCTCAAGCACCGCCTGTGCCCAGGCCTCGCATGTGACCTTCGTCAGCGCCACCACCCTGGAGGCGACGGTCCCGCCCGGAGCGCCCGGGGTGGTGGACGTGCAGGTGGGCGGGCAGTTCGGTTTCAGCCAGCCGGCGACGGCGGACCGCTTCACCTACGTGCGCACGCTGGTGTGCAACACCTGCGGCGCTGGCCAGGGCGCATCCCTGACCGAGACCGTCGCCGCCTACCCGGCCACCCTGCCGGCGGATGGCACCGATGTCTCCACCGTGACCGCCACCGTCAGGGACAGTGTCGGGGAAGCCGTCTACGGGGCTCCGGTCACCTTCAGCACGACGCTCGGCAACCTTGCGGTGACCCAGGCGGTGTACACGGACACCTCGGGCCAGGCGGAGGCCACCATCAACTCGAC
>JAKAUG010000178.1 GCA_021827805.1 Bacillota bacterium
CCGATCTCCCCGTGACCGGGGAGGAACTGGAGCCCGACGAGGCGCTGATGCGCTCCATCGAAGAGCAGATCGGCGTGGGGGAGAGCGCCAAGCGTGGCTTCCGCGAGGAGATCCTGATCCGCATCTCGGCCCTGGCGCGGCGCGGGGAACGCTGGGATTACCGCGCCCATCCCCGCCTGCGCCAGGCTCTGGAGCAGAAGCTCTTCGCCGACCTGCGCAACGTGGTGAAGATCACCGCCGGGGTGCGCCCGCCCGACCCCGAACAGGTCCGGCGGGCGCATGAGGTCTCCGCGCGTCTGGTGTCTGAGCACGGGTACTGCCCGCTCTGTGCCGAGGAACTGGTGCAGTACGTGGGCCAGTTGCTGGGCCGCTGACAGCGCTCAGGCCGCCGCCGGCCAGGGCAGGGCACGTCGCAGGCGCACCGCCAGCAGGGCCGCGAGGACGGCCTTCAGCAGATCCCAGGGCAGAAACAGGCCGAGGCCCGCCGCCGTCTTCCAGGACAGCGGCAGGTGACCCATGCCGACCATCCCAGCGAGCCCGCCGACGTAGATCACCAGGATCGCCGCCACCCCGGCCAGGACGAGGCGGAGCAGGCCGGGGCGGCGCCCGGCGGCCAGAGCGGCCACCAGAGCCGCGACCGGGAAGGCCCAGAGGAATCCGCCCGTCACACCGAAGAGTGGGCCGAGCCCGCCGCTGCCCGAGGCGAAGACGGGTAGCCCGGCGGCCCCCAGGGCGAGGTAGACGACCAACGAGGCCAGCGCCCACCGCCAGGGCAGCAGCAGGCCCGTGAGGCAAACCGCGAGCACCTGCAGCGTGAAGGGCACCGGGACGAGCGGGTTGGGGATGGCGATCAGCGAGCAGACCGCGGTGATCGCCACGAACAGGGCGCTGGTGACCAGGAGACGCAGTCTCATCTGTCAACCCCCATAGGACCGGTCTGGTTGACAGCTTCGGGCTCAGCCGCGGCGTCCCTGCCAGCGCGCCCATGATTCCGCAGGCAGGAGAGCGTCCCACCGTGGCCAACCACACACAGGGAACTGCCGGACCCAGCGGCCACGCCCCCAGGCGGTGCAACAGGAGGAACGTGGCGCATGCCCGGACCAGGGCGGCGATCATTGGCGCGCGTGCTCACTGTGGCCTGCCTGTCCGTGGGCATGCTGGGGGTCTGGGTGGCTCCGGCCTGGGCCGCCTCCTGGCCCGTCGACGTCACCGCGGCCGCGTCGGTGGCCGCGCAGGATCCAGGGAGCATTGACCTCTTCTACGGCGCTGAGCTTGGGCCCGACGCCTGGCTGGCGCGGGACCAGGCCGCGTTCGCGCGGGAGCTGGCGTCCGGCACGCTGAGCGAACAGGACGTGTACAACCAGTGGCTGGCCATCTGGGATGTGCGCACGGCGCTGTATGCCAGGCCCGCGGCCACGGCCTATGATGTCCTGGTGTATGCCTCGGGGGCATCCGCTGAGCTCCACGCCCTGGATCTGGCGCTCTGGGCCCGCGAGCGGGCCCTGCTGGCCATGCTCGGCGCCGGGCCGGCCGCGGTCTATCCGAGCAGCGCCTCGCTGGGCTATCGCGCTGGCGGGCAGTACCTGAACCCCGGCGGGGCAAGCTCCGCCAGTGCCCCGACACCGGCTGAGGTGGCGGCGCTCATCCGCGGCCTGCCGGTCCCCCCGACCCTGTTGCGGGATGAGCGCGTGCTGCTCTGGCCCGGTCCGCTGCCGCGGGAATACGGTCTGACCGACGTCGTGGGGCCACGGGTCGGGATCTGGCTCGGGGCGAATGCCGGGGTGGACCTGCGGCATGTGCTCTACCACGAACTGGCCCACGGTCTGCAGTTCCGCTACGGCGGTTACGATGCGCTTGTCCCGGGTCAGTCCCTCTCCGCCTTCTGGCAGCGCTACCTGGCCATTCGCGGGCTCACCTGGGCCGACCCCACGAAGGTGGCGTGGGCCGAGCGCACGCCGGAATGCTGGGCCGAGGACTTCGCCTGGCTGTTCGACGGACCACGGGATCCGATGGGGTACCGGGCGGCCTGCGGCGCCCCCAGCGCGGCGCAGGCGGGTCAACTGCTCACGATGATCCGGGATCTCGGTCCCCGCACGAACGCGGACTCGCCCTTTCTGCAGGCGGACTGGGTCCACTGGTTGGCGCCGGTGCCCACGGCGGACTTCGGGGACTTCCGCGCCGTGGTCTTCACCGCGGGGCGGGGTGTGCCGCTCGGCCTGCACCTCTCCTCCCAGGCGGTCGGCGGGCCCTTCACGCTGGAACTGGCCAGCGGTCGCGTCCTTGGCACCCTGCACCCCGGGGAGACCTGGTGGGGGACGGTCGACGTTCCGGCCGGGGGGAGCCTGGAGGTGGACGCGGACACCCCGCGGCTGATCCTCTCGTCCATACAGGTCTACCGTCAGTCCAGCTTCGCGCCGCTGCCCCGCATCTCGGGGGTCTTCCCAGACACCGTCGGCGATTGGTCGCGCGGGGCGGTGGCCGCCGCGGTGAGGCTGGGGGTCGTCAGCGGATACCCGGACGGGCTGTTCCGCCCCGCCCAGGGCGTGAGCCGGGCGGAATTCGCGCGGATGCTGGCCACGGCCCCGCCCGGCCGGCTCTTCGCCCAGCCGCCGGGCTCCGCCCCCGAGTTCTCCGATGTTCCGCCCTCAAACTGGGCCTTTCCGTTCGTGGGGGCGGTGGGGCTCCAGCTGCCGGGCACGACGGCCGGAGGGGCGTTCGACCCGTCGCGGCCCCTCACGCGGCAGGAGGCGATGGCCTGGCTCAGTCAGGTCTTCGGCTGGCCGGCGGTGCCGGCGGGCCAGGCCGCGGCGATCCTTTCCCGGTTCCCGGACGGCACGTCGGTGGATCCGGGGTTGGCCGGGCTCGTGGCGAGCGCGGTCCAGCAGGGGGCGGTGCGCGGCGATGCGGGCACCGGTCTGCTCCGCCCGCGCGCGACCCTGACCCGTGCCGAGGCTGCCGTCCTGGTCCTGCGGGCGGTGCAGGCGAGCGGGAGTTAGCATTCGGGCGGTGAGGCGCAGATGGCGGGTGAGTCCCGAGCGGTGCCAAATCTGGATCCGGCGCGCCCCCTGTCGGCGGAGGTGCTGGTGCCGGGGAGCAAGTCCCTGACCAATCGGGCGCTGGTGCTCGCGGCGCTCGCGGGCGGCCGCTCGGAGCTTGAGGGTGTGCTCTGGAGCGACGACACCCTGGTCTGCATGCGGGCCCTGCGCCAGCTTGGTGTCCCATGCGCCGCGGACGAGGAGCGGCGCCTGGTGGTCGTGGAGGGGGCACGCGGTGGGCCGCCGCCCCCTCGGGGGACATCGAGGTCGGCATGGCCGGTACGGCGGCGCGCTTTCTGCCCCCCTGGCTGGCCCTGGGGCGCGGGGTCTACCATGTGGACGGGGCGCCGCGCATGCGGCAGCGGCCCATGGGGCCGCTCCATGAGGCCCTGCGGGCGCAGGGCGTGCGGATCGATGGCGGTCCGGCCCTGCCCTGGACCGTGCACGGAGCTGGCGGGCTGGCGGGGGGCGAACTGCGCATGGGCGGGGGCGAGACGAGCCAACCCGCCTCAGGGATGCTGATGGCGGCGCCCTTCGCGCGCCAGGACACGCACCTCGTCGTGGAGACCCACCGGGCTGCCCTGCCATTTGTGGCCATGACGGCGGCGGTGATGGAGAGCTTTGGTGTCCCGGTGCGAGAACGCGGCGCCGGGCGCTGGCTGGTGCCCGCCGGGGCGCGCTACGGCCCTCGCCGCTACCGCGTCGAGCCCGACGCCTCGGCCGCCGCCTACTTCTGGGCCCTGGCCGCTCTCAGTGGGGGGCGGGTGCGCACGCCCGGCATCGGGCCCAGCCGGCTGCAGGGGGACGCGGGCCTGCTGCAGGTGCTGCGCGAGATGGGCTGCACCGTGCGGAACGAGGATGGGGCGGTCGTGCAGGGACCGCCCGCCGGGAGGATCCGCCATGGGTCCTGGGATCTGAGCGCCATGGCCGATCAGGCGATCACCGTGGGGGTGCTGGGCCTGTTCGCGGACGGCCCGGTGCGCGTGGGCAACGTCGCCCACATCCGGCAGCACGAGACCGACCGTATCGCGGCCGTGGTGCAGGAGCTCACAAGGCTCGGCGCACGCTGCGAGGAGCATGAGGACGGGTTCACCGTCTGGCCCCTGGACGGTCCGCACCACCCGGCGACCGTGCAGACGTTCGGGGACCACCGGATGGCGATGGGCTTCGGCGTGGCCGCCACACGCCTGGCCGGCGTCCGCATCGCCGACCCGGAGGTGGTCTCCAAGACGTTCCCCGAATTCTTCGCCGCGCTGGAGCGGGCGCTCGGCGCGGCCCCGACCGACCGCGGCCGGACCGCGGATCCTGACCTCGACCCGTGAAGGGAGATGTGGCGCCTGGCCGACGGAGGCTGGCGCCGACCGCATGAACAGCACAGAGACCGGGTCCGCCGCCGCGAGGCGTGTTCCGGGGCAGAGCGTCTGGCAGCGCGAGTTGCCCGCGGATCCCGACGGCCTCTCCGAGCGGGCCGTGGCGCAGCTGGAGCGGTACTCCGGCTCCGCGTTGGCGCGGTTGCTGCGCTTCATGGGCATGACCACGCTGGAGTGGGAGGCCCACGGGGCGGTGGTGCGGGACTGCCACGGCCAGGAATACGTGGAATGTGGGGGCTACGGACTGTTCGTCCATGGCCACAGCCACCCACTGGTGGTCGAGGCCGTGCGGCGCCAGGCCGCGACGCTGGCGCAGTCCACGCGACTCCTGCCGCACCTGCAGCAGGCCGAGCTCTCCGCGGCCCTGGCTGATGTCTGCCCGGGAGAACTGCGGTACAGCTTCTTCTGCAATTCGGGCGCCGAGGCGGTGGAGGGGGCCCTCAAGCTGGCCCGCGCCCACACCGGCCGGCAGGGGATCCTGGCCGCCCAGGACGCCTTTCACGGCAAGACGATGGGTGCCCTGAGCGCCAGTGGCAAGGCCATGTATCGCGACCCGTTCCTGCCACTGGTGCCGGGATTTGCGCACGTGCCGTACGGGGACGCGGAGGCCCTGGAGGCGGAGGCGCGCGGGATCGCCTCTGAGCCCGGGGGACTCGGGGCCATCCTGCTTGAGCCCATCCAGGGCGAGGCCGGCGTCGTGGTGCCCCCGCCCGGGTACCTCGCCCTGGCGCGGCGGCTGTGCGATGAGCTGGGGGCCCTGCTGATCCTGGACGAAGTTCAGACCGGTGTCGGGCGGACGGGGGAGTGGTTTCGCTGCCAGGCGGAAGGGGTTGTGCCCGACATCCTGGCCACGGCGAAATCGCTCGGTGGCGGGGTGATGCCGCTTGGGGCCTTCATCGCCACACCGGAGTGCTGGCAACCGTTTGATGAAAGCCCCTTTCTGCACACCTCCACCTTCGGTGGCAGCCCGCTGGCCTGCGCCGCCGGCCTGGCGGCCCTGCGCGCCATCCGTGAGGAGGGGCTGCTTGAGCGTGCGCGCGAGCTGGGCCGATTGCTCGGCAAGGGTCTGGGCGAGATCGGCCGTCGCTACCCCGGCGCCATCTCCGCGGTGCGGGGCGAGGGGCTGTTCTGGGGCCTCGACCTCCGCAGTGAGGGTGTGGGCGGGTTGATGCTCAGCCGCCTGCTCGGCGAGGGCGGGGTGCTGGTGGTGTATTCGCTCAACCGCCCCAACGTGATCCGCGTCATGCCTCCGGCCGTGGCCACCCCGGAGCAGATCGAGTTCGTGCTGGAGGCGATCGATACCGCGGCCAGAGAGGCGGAGGCCCTCGGAGGGGAGCTCTGATGGAGTGGTGGGGAGGCCGCCGCGCGACGCCTCCCCACCACCCGCCACCGACGCTTCAGCGGCCCTGCAGGCGCCGCGCCGTGCCCATCGAGCCGATGTACAGGCTGTCGTAGGCCTGCTGCGAGGACTGGAACGGCCCGTTGCCCTTGCCGTGCCAATTCAAGTTCGTGTACATGGGGTTGGTGCGGCCCGTCTCGGCCTCACGGCGCGCCACCCAGGAGCGCACGCGCTCCTGCAGCAGGGCCACGACGCCTGGCTCCTGCTCGGCCACGTTGTGCAGCTCCTCCGGGTCCCTGATGAGGTTGTACAGTTCCACCTCCGGCTTGAAGTGGAAGTCCGGCTCCAGGGCCCAGATGAGCTTCCACTCCTGGGTGCGCCAGCCATGCTTGCGCATCCAGGTGGCCTCGGTGATGTAGAACTCGGTGAGGTGCGGGATGGCCT
>JAKAUG010000347.1 GCA_021827805.1 Bacillota bacterium
GGGCAGCACCACCACGTCTCCCGCCCGGAGGGCGAAGGCCCTGGCGTCCCAGAGCAGCGAGGCGTGTCCCACGACGACCGTGAGCAGACGGGGGAGCTCGTGGGTGTGCTCCAGGCCGTCCTGCGGGCAGGGCACCGCCGACGTGCGCCGGGCGACGCGGCCGCGGCCCCCGGCAAGCCGCCAGCGCCCGCGCAGGCCCACGCGGCGAGCCCCCGCCAGCGTGCGGGCCCGCGCGGCGGGTCGATGCTGGCTCCGCGTGCCGGCCGTCCGGGCCTGGGAGGACGCGCCGTCCCTGGGACGGGTCGCCCTCTCCAATTCCGCGCAGCCCACGCACCACTGGCAGGCGCAGCTTGCCTCTCCCAATGGGTGGCCCCCCTACGTCCGCGGCTTTCCAGGCACACAGCGCACAGGAACGCACTGGTCACCCGATTACGCCGTCCATGCGGGCGTTCCTGCCCGTTGTGCTGGCCCGGGGGCCCAAACCCCAACATCCCCTGTGCCAGAAACGCGAAAAATTCTGCCTGATTCGGCAATGTCTCAACGCGCCTCCCGATGGCAGAATGGCGGGGCACGCGAGACATGCGCCGTTACCGCAACGGGTCTTGGGGGTGCGGACGTGGGTCTGTGCGCAGGTTCGGCGCGGAGCGCGGCCCGGCGGCGCGGCGGGGTACCGGTCCGCGTCGTGCACCGCTGGCTGCCGGTGGGAGAGCGGGAGGGCGTCCACACCCACCCCTTCGTGGAACTGTACGAGGTCCAGTCCGGCCGCGGCACGCTGATGGTCGGCGGCCGGCCGGGGGTGGCGGCGGCCCAAACGGTTACCGTCGTGGCGCCCGGAGCCGAGCACGGCCTGGCCGCTGACGCGGGTTGGGCCTGTGGGGCGCGCCTCGTGCAGTTCGACGCCCATCTGGTCGATGGCTGCCCCGAGGCGGCCGAGGCCCTGTCCGGCATCCTGCGCCTGGCCGGCTCTGGCCACGGCACCCTGACGCTGCGCGGGCCGGTGGGTCAGCGCACGCAGAGCCTGATCACCACGTTGGGGCACGCCGCGGCCGAGGGCGGGGGTGGAGCGCCAAGGGTCTGCGGCGAGGCCCTGGAGGAGCTCTGTGTCCGCCTGTGGCGCCAGTTCCGCGATGCGCGGGTGGGTCATCCCTCGCCGGGGGCGGGCGTGGCGGCGTCCGCCCAGCCGACCGATGGCGGACGGCCGCAGATCGAACAGGTCCTGGCGTACATCGACCACAACCTGGCCCGGCCCATCTCCCGCGAGGACCTGGCCCGGCAGGCCTCCTTCGCCCCCAGCTACTTCAGTTCGCTGTTCCGTGAGGCCACGGGGACCACGATTCCTGAATACATCAATGCCCGCCGGATCCGCCGGGCGCAGGAACTCCTGCGCGAGCCCCACACCCGCGTCTCGTCGGTCTGCTATGCCGTGGGTTTCCGCGATCTCAGCAACTTCAACCGCGTGTTCAAGCGCATCGTGGGGCAGACGCCCCGCGAGTACCGCATGGCCCTGTTCGGAGAGGAAGAGGAAGCGGTCGCGCTCGGCGTCCGCGTCTGAGGGCGAGCCGACGCACGGGCACTCCCCGCATTCCCGAGAAGACAGCGGCGTCGGGCGCTCGGACCGACGGGACGCACGCGGGTGCCCCCGGCGCCGAGGGGGTGCGGCGGGCCTTCCCCAAGGCCCGCCGCACCGACCCTGCCGGATGGCGGAGCTAGGCGGGTGTGGGCGCCAGCGCCGGTTCGAGCGCGTGCTCGGCGGCCAGTTCCACGAGGGCGCTCCGCAGGGCCTGCAGGTCCTCGATGGCCGAACTGGCAGCGTCCGGTCCCAACTCCGCGAAGCGGTCCAGGAGCGCGGTGGGGCTGTCGGCGGCCAGACGCAGCGCCCCGCCGAGCGCACCGGACTGCAGCGCGGTCTCGACGGCGTCGTGGGCCAGCCCCGGCGGCAGCGCACCGACCAGTTCGCGGATCGTGGGGACCAGGTTCAGCACGACCACCATGGCCAGCTTGGCCAGGCGCTCCTGGTTGGCGGGCCACCCACTTTCAAACTCCACCGTGTCCAGCAACAGGTCCACATCGCCCCAACCCGCCGCCACGCGCGCCCATGCCCTGGCCACCGGACCCTCCAACGCCGTGCCCCCCTCCACCGTGCCGGCGCCCGCCGGCGCCGTCTCGCTGCGCACCTGCTCCCGGGCGCGCTGCTGGTAGTGCCGCCGCGCGCTCTCCGGATCGGGGTCCAGCCGATCCGGGAGGATCCAGCTGGAGCGGCCGACCACGGTGCGCAGCGAGGAGTCGACCACCCTGAGACGCACCCTGCTCCAGTCTGACGTGTACTGGATGACCTCGCCCCGGGCCAGCGCCGCCTGCTCCGTCATGTCGTCCCAAAGGACAAAGTAGAACTCCTGGCCGAGCCGGACCTCGCGGTGCAACGTGTTCTCCCCCCGCCGGCGCCGTCGGGCCTGTCGTCCCGGCGCAGCTTACCCCGATACGCCCCAGCTTCGTCGGCTCCTGCCTGCCGGGCGCCTCTGGGGCCGCCGCGATCTCCGCGGGTGTGGATGGCGGTCAGGGAGAACGGGTCCGCACGGGACGACGGGCTCAGGAGCTGGGGCCGCCGCGCACCGCGAGGCGGCCCCGGTGTCCCCTGCCCGGCGGCGGCGCAGCGCGGCCCTGCCGTGCCTCGGGCCAGCGGTGCCCTCAGTGCCAGGTGGACCCCAGGGCCGCGGCGGCCTGGGGGAGGGAGAGCCCGGTGCGCAGCAGCGCCGCGAGGGTTCGCAGCCGCTCCACCTGGGCCTGGCTGTACAGACGATGCCCACCTGGGCTGCGCGCGGGTACGACGAGGCCGTGCTGATCGTAGTAGCGGAGCTGGCGGGCACTGAATCCGGTCGCGCGGCACACCTGGGCCATGCGCATGTGGTCACCGGAGGAAAGGGCTCCTGCCACCGCCGGCACCTCCTGGCTCACGTTGACCCAGGCTATGCCCGCGCGGGACCAGGCGTCCCGCGCATTTGCCCGGCAGATGGGGGTATGGTACAGTGGCCCCGCTGCGCCAAGGCGCAGCCGACGGCAGGCCGGGCGAGCAGGCGCGAACGAGCCCACGCCCTTCTCGGCCCGGTGCGGCGCAAGCCGCGTCTGGTACTGCCACGTACGGGAGGGCCGCGGATGGCGCTGGAAGGCTCCAAGAAGCAGGAGATCGTTGCCTCCTTCGGTCGCAATACTCAGGACACCGGTTCCGCCGAGGTGCAGATCGCGCTGCTGAGCGAGCGCATCGCCCAACTCACCGGCCACCTGCGGGTGCACGCCAAGGACCACCACAGCCGACGAGGTCTGTACAAGATGGTCGGGCAGAGGCGCAGGTTGATGAACTATCTGCGCAAGCACAACGTGGCCAAGTTCCGTGAGGTGAGCGAGCGCCTGGGTATCCGGACGAGGTAGGGCGGCTTGGCCGCCCTTCTTCGTTTGCGCAGCCGTCCAGGGACACGTGGAAGTGGAGCGGGGGAGAGAAAAAAGCATGGATCAAGAAACGGATGCGATGGAGATCACCAGCCCCGGTGTGGGCGGCAAGCGCGTCTTTCGGACCGAACTGGCGGGGCGGCCCCTGGTGGCGGAGATCGGGCATGTCGCCAAGCAGGCCAACGGTGCGGTGCTGTTGCGCTATGGCGAGACGGTGATGCTGGTGACGGCCACGGCCACCTCCAGCCCGCGCCCCGATGTGGACTTCTTCCCACTGCGGACGGATTACGAGGAGCGGCAGTATGCCGCCGGGCGCATTCCTGGTTCGTTCTTCCGGCGCGAGGGCAGGCCGAGCGAGCGGGCCACCCTGACCGCGCGCCTCATCGACCGTCCGATCCGGCCGCTGTTCCCGGACGGTTTCCGCAACGACGTGCAGGTGGTGGCCACGGTCCTGTCCTACGACGGGGAGAGCGCCCCGGACGTCACGGGCATGATCGGCGCCTCCATCGCCCTCTCCATCTCGGACATCCCCTGGGCCGGGCCCACGGGTGCGGTCATGGTGGGCCTCGTCGGTGGGGAACTGGTCATCAACCCCGGGCCGGCGGAGCTGGACGCATCCGCGCTGGAGCTGGTGGTGGCCGGGACCGATGAGGCGATTCTCATGGTCGAGGCCGGCGCCGACGAGGTTCCAGAGGCCAGGATCATCGATGCCCTGGAGTACGGCCGTGCGGAGATCCGCCGCCTGTGCGCCTGGCAGCGGGAGATCGTCGCGGCGGTGGGCCGTCCCAAGATGGCGGTGCAGCTCCCCCCCCACAGCGCCGAGCTGGAGACGTTCGTGCGGCAGACTGCGGCGCCCAGGCTCCGCGAAGTGGTGCTCAACCCGAACAAGCTCGCCCGCGAGCGCGCCGTGGCGCAGGCCATGGACGAGGTGACCGCCCAGGCGCTGGAGCGCTTTCCCGAGGGCTCCGCGCAGATCGCCGAGACGCTCCACGAGGTGGAGAAGGCGGAGACGCGGGCGATGATCCTGGAGCGGGGCGTGCGCCCGGACGGTCGGGCCCTGGACGAAATCCGGCCCATCTGGTGCGACGTGGGCTTTCTGCCGCGCGCCCACGGTTCCGGCCTGTTCACGCGCGGACAGACCCAGGTGTGCAGCGTGGCGGCGCTGGGGCCCATCAGCAACCGGCAGATGATCGACTCCATCGGCGAGCGCAGCGACACCAAGCGCTACCTGCACCACTACAACTTTCCCCCGTACAGCACGGGTGAGGTGCGCCCCATGCGCAGCCCCGGGCGCCGGGAGATCGGGCATGGGGCCCTGGCGGAACGGGCCCTGGTGCGGATGGTGCCGGACGAGGGCACCTTCCCCTACGCGATCCGCATCGTCTCGGAGGTCATCGAGAGCAACGGCTCGACCTCGATGGCCTCGGTCTGCGGCAGCACCCTGGCCCTGATGGACGCGGGTGTGCCCATCCGCCGCCCGGTGGCCGGCATCGCCATGGGCCTGATCACGGAGGACGGCAGGACCACGCAGGGCAAACCGGCCATCCTCTCCGACATCCAGGGCGTGGAGGATCACCTTGGGGACATGGACTTCAAGGTGGCCGGCACCTCCCAGGGCGTGACGGCGATCCAGATGGACATCAAGATCTCCGGGGTGGACGCCGACCTGTTGGCGCGGGCCCTGGAGCAGGCCCGCAAGGGCCGCATGCACATCATGGCGCACATGCTGCGGGCCCTGCCCGCGGCGCGCACCGAACTCAGCCCGCACGCACCCCGCATCACCGTCGTGCAGATCGACCCGGAGAAGATCCGCGAGGTCATCGGGCCCGGGGGCAAGATGATCAACAAGATCATCGCCGAGACCGGGGCCGAGGTCGACGTGGAGGACGACGGCCGGGTCTTCATCGCCGCGCCCAACCGGGAGGCCGGGCGGCGCGCCGAGGAGTGGATCCGCAATCTGACGCGGGTGCCGCAACCGGGCGAGGTCTACGTCGGCAAGGTCGTCCGTCTCATGAACTTTGGGGCCTTCGTCGAGATCCTGCCCGGCAAGGACGGGCTGGTGCACATCAGCGAGTTGGCCCGCGAGCGCGTCCCCAGTGTGGAGGACGTGGTCGAGGTCGGCGACCAGGTGATCGTCAAGGTCACGGAGATCGACTCCCTGGGGCGCCTGAACCTCTCGCGGCGGGCCGCCCTGGAGACCGTCACCGACGCCGCCTCGCGCGAGCAGATTCAGCCCAAGGAACCGAGGGCGGCCACGGCCCCGCAGCAGCGGCCCGGCGGCCAAGGCAACGGACGCTCCGGCGGGGGACCGGGCCGGCGTTAGGGCAGCTGGCAGGGCTGGACCCACGCATGCGGAACCCTCCCGGCGGGATGCGCGGCATCCGGGGAGGGTTTCGCGTCTGATCAACGAGGTGTTGCCGAACGGGGTCCGGGTCGTGTTGGATCCCATGCCGCACGCCAGGACCGCCAGCATCGGGCTGTTCGTGGCCGCCGGCGGCCGTCAGGACCCCCCTGGCCGGGCAGGGCTGGCGCACTTTCTGGAGCACATGGTCTTCAAGGGGAGCCGTCACCGCAGCGGCCAGACGCTGGCCGAGGCCATGGACGAGCTGGGCGGGCAATTCAACGCCTTCACCGAGCGGGAGTTCACC
>JAKAUG010000341.1 GCA_021827805.1 Bacillota bacterium
ACTACCGCGATAAACCACCCTCCCAGCCATGGGCCACCGATCATGATGATGACGTTCGACCGCACGATCCGCCGCAGCACCTCGACCCCCCGACCCCTCACGGAGAGCGTCTCCGCAGCCCAGCGATTGCCCTCGGCAGCATTGACGGCCCGCACCAGAGCGTCCCTGAAGCCGGGGTACCCATAGACCAGGATCACGCGCTGTGCCACGTCAGGCCGCTCCAGTCCGGATACCGTAGGTCATCGAAGCCGCGGCCACGCATTGGGCCACGAGCATGGCCGTGGCAGCACCCACCAAGTGCAGGCGTGGAATCAGAATCCACGCGCACGCCAGCATGGCTGTCATTTGCAGCCCCCCAGCGAAGGTGACCCTGCTTGCCTTGCCCGCGTGATTGAAGTAATACGCCATCAGCAGCGAGGTGATCCCTTGCGCAATGACCTGCAGAATCAGCACTCTCGCGACGGGAATGGCGGGAAGGAACTGTATCCCGTACAGAAGGCGGATCACCGGGCCCATGAGAGCCGCGGCAGCGATCCCCGCCAGGGCCATGGCCCCCGCGAAATACGCAATGCTCCCCTTCAGCAATTGTATCGCCTGAGGCCGGGGGGCGCTTCCCAGCCGACCATACAGGGCGTTCTGCACAGCACCAGTGATCACCGTCAAGAAGCCTGCGCCGGCCACTGCGATCGAGTAGATGCCCACCTCCCTCATGGGGAGGAAGGTCGCGATGAGCCAGTAATCCAGCCTCGTGTTCAATGCCCCCACGACATTGCTGGAACTGGCCCACAAGCCCTCCTTGGCCATTTCGAGGATCGTACGAAGGGTGATGCCCTTCCAGAAGAACGGCGCACTCGACCAGAACCGGGGCATGAGGACGGCGAAACCTATCGCCTGCCCCGCGAGGACGGCATCCAATGCGCCGGCTACGCCCCAGTGCCCCCACACCACGAGCATCAACGTCACGATCGCGGTGGTCGTTGCCGTTGTGGCGGACTGCGCGATCAGGTCGTTCGCGCGCCCGGCGCCCAGAGATGTTGCGGACCAACAGACGTTGAATAACGCCAACAGGACGGAGAGACTGTAGATCAGACCGGGGGCGGGTATGCGCGCCGCCAGCAAATAGGCCAGCAGTCCAAGCGATCCGGTCGAGCCCAGGATCGCTGCCAGGAAGGTGGCATCTGCCAACCCGGAGCGCGACTTGTCTTGCATGGAGGCGCGCCGGGCCACCGGGATCGACAGGCCGCCAAAAAGTGATGTGATCACGGTACCCGCCTGGATAATCAGGGCGTATTGACCGCGGCCATCTGGGCCCAGCGCCCGCGCGGTCATGGCCGATGTCGCCACGCCGGCAAGGAGCAGGTACACCCGCCCGGCCAACAGCTTGAACACATCACCCATCATGCTGCCTGGTAGCAGGTGCCTCCGTTGGAGCGGGCCAACAAGCCATTTCACGCGGCAATCTCACCCGCAACCAAACAGGCAGCGAGGGCGTCCCCTGTGATCCACGGCGCGCGGAAGTGCGAGCGTTCACAAGGCGAGGCACCAACAGCCCCTGCGCCGCACGCCTGCCGCCGGGGTGTCCGAGGTGGCGCCCCGCCAACGTCTTCCGGGCTCCGTTCAACACGCCCGCGCCCATCGCGAGTCCGTGTGGGGAAGGGATGGGCGGCCTCGCTGGTGGGTGGGTGTTGGGTCGCCCGATTGACGGTCTGGTCAACCAATGCCCGACCGCGGGACGCACGGCGCTCCGCCGCCCTTTGAGGTGCGGAACGGCGGTGGTAGCGGGCCAGCCCAACCCCATGCCTTCGGAACACGTCCACCGCCCTTTGGACCGCGTGAACGGGCGCAGGTGCTTTTCGCGCGCGGACCCGACGCCTCCGCGCGGTGGCGCGAGCCTTCCCTGTCGATCCATACACCGTCAGCAAACAGTCCTCCTGCTGTGGTCACTGGAGGCGCTTGGGAGCGCGCCTCGCGGTTGGCCGCGAGCCGCGGGCGATGCGAGTCTGCGCGCCACCGTGGGCAGCAGGCCTCCGCGGCCCATGGTGGGCGGCGGCAGGGGACGCTCCATCGCATGGAGGGGAGGCCCTGGTGGGGTCGGCCCACCGTGCCCGCCACTCCCCGCCCAGCGCTGACGCTGTCTCATGGACATCTCTGTCGTTGCCAAGGTGACCCAATCGCCCGGCCGCCTCCAGCGCGAGCCGCGTGCGGCAGAACCGTGGGCATGTGGTCGGCGCCAGGCGAAGTCAGGATCACCACGTGGTGGGCACTTCGGATGATCAGGTTCTGGCCCGCCCGCCCCTTGGCCGATCACCATGCGCCAGCATGAGGCAGATCCGCGTGGCAGACAAAAAATGTGGCGAACCAGCGCTCTGGCCATCTCTCCCTGGCGGAAAGGAAGGGCGACGTGCAGAATGTGGCCTTGGGTACCGTCTGTCCACGGAACCGCGGAGGGAGCCAGGGGATTGTCCAAGCGCAAGCGACATAGGCACTCGCCGGACTCTGGAGGGGGACGGGCAACCACCAGGCGCGCTCCGAGGGGCCATCCACCCTGGGGCGCCGCCGTATCCGTCGCCGTTGCTCTGCTGATCGGGGTGACACCCCTCTTCCGCGGTCTGTATTTCCCCACCCAACAACTCTGGGCGGTGATCGCGGCGGCGGTCGTCCTAGGTGCCGTGTGGCTCACCCGCCCCCCCTCCTTGCGCCGGCTGATACGGGGGCCGCTGGACTGGGCGGCGTGGGCCGTGCCCGCGGCGTACCTGATCAGCACCTTCGTCGCGGTCCAGCCCGATGGGGCGATCCAATCGCTGTTGGCGCACCTGCTCTACACCCTGGTGTTCCTCGCTGCGGCTGAGATGGCCCTGGATTCCCCGCGGTCGCGCCAGATCATCTGGCATGGGATCCTCCTGGGGGCTCTGCTGGTCGCGATGACGGGACTTGGCGGGGCGGTCGGTCTCGGGCAGCGGCTGTCGTGGTTTCCCGCGGGCCAGAACCGGCTGTACACGGCGATCCAGTACCCAGACGCCGCCGCCGCATATCTGGCGGCGGGTTGCTTTGTCGCACTGTCCCTCCTTCTGACGGCACGCAATCGTTGGATCAGGGTTGGCTACCGGCTGGCCGCCGCCGTGTGCCTGTTCACCTTCGTGGCCGCGGCCTCACGGGGTGGTACCCTGGCGCTGCTTCCTGCCCTCGCGGTGTTCATCCTGGTGCTGGGTCCCGGTCGGCGCACCGAGGGCGTGGGCGCTCTTCTCCTCACGCTGCTTGCGGTTGTGCCCGCCGCCATCCCCTACCTCAAGCATCTTCAGCATGGCGGACATCTTGGGCGCCCTGGCCTGCTGCCGGTCCTTGAGGCCGTGCTGCTGCTGGTGGTGATGTCGTGTGTGCTGGAGTGGGTGTGGAGCCGCATTGAGGCCCGCGTACGCCCGGTCGTGCTGGGGGGCGTGGCGCTCCTGACAGCCATCGGCGGCGGGGTGGGCCTCGTGTACGAACTGCGCCACCATACGACGGGTGCCCTGGGGCGTTTGCTGCACCTGAACATCCTCAAGTCGTACAACGCCTGGTCAAGGCTCCTGTGGTGGCGGGACGCCCTGAAGATGATCGCCGCCCGCCCGCTGTTGGGTTGGGGCGGCAACGGCTGGACCGCGGCCTATCAGGCCTTTCAGAGCTACGCCTACTCCACCACGCAGGTGCACAACGGGTGGTTGCAGACCTGGGTCAGCACAGGCGCCGTTGGCTTCTTCATTTGGCTCGCCTTCTGGGCCCTCCTGGTCGTGGCGGCGCGGACAGCGTACCGGCGCCTGGCTCCCCAGGATCGCCCCCGTGTGGCGGGACTCGCGGCGGGTCTCACGGTGCTTGGCGTCCATGCCTTTGTCGACTTCACCCTGTCCCTGGGCGGTATCAGTATTGGTCTGTGGGCGATGGCCGGCCTGCTCCGCAGCGAGGCCCTGCCCCCGGTCGTGGCGGAGGTGCCGCGGGCAGCGCGCCGGCATCCGGTGCGCGCACCGCTTTGGCCCGCGGTCGGTCTCTTCGGGGTCCTCGCTGGTGCCATCGTGGTCAGCGCTCTCCGCCTGGTGGCCATCGGGGACCTCACCAGTGCGTCGGCCCTGGCCCAGACCGGACGCCTGACCCAGGCCTTGGCACGTCTGGATGGGGCGGTGGGGGCCGACCCGTGGCTCGCCAACGCTTGGGAGGTCCGAGGGCAGGTCCTGGCCGCCGAGGCGCAGAGGATGAACTCCACGTCGACCGGTGCGCGGCAGGCGTGGGCCCAGGCCGGCAGTTCGTATGCCCGCGCGGTGTCTCTTGAACCGTACAGTGGTCTGTGGCGCCACGCATACGCCCAGTATCTGCAAGAGATCGGTCAGAACTCCGCCGCCGTGGCGCAACTGCGCGCGGGGGTCCAGGACAGCCGCTTCGACTCCGGTGCCTACCAGGCCCTGGCGGTGGCACTCCTGCGTCAGGCCGCGTCCGACATCCGGTCCGGCCAGAACGCGGGGGCCAAGACGGCGCTCAGCGCCGTCAGCAGCCTGGCGATGCAGTGGGCGCAGCTGAGCAAAGAGATTCCGGCGATCGCGGCCGCGGAGAGCCAGGTGGCACCGACCAATCCCGGCATCCAACTTGCGAGGGGCGAGGCGGCCGCGATCGAGGGCCGCTGGACGACGGCCGAGGCACGCCTTGGGCCTCTGACCACTCAGGCCGGGCAGCTCGGAGGCGAGGCCAACCTGTGGCTTGGCCTGGTCGACGCGCGCCTCAGCCAGCCGAACACGGCCGTGCTTGCCGCCGCCAAGGCGGGGCTTGGCCTCGCCACGTACAACCAGGAGTATGCGACGGCGATGGGCTTGCTCGGCAAGCTTTCAGGTTGAGGGCCGGGGGGCGGGTCCCGGGACGTCGGCGGTGCCGCCGCGGCCCCGGTCGAAGGCATGACAGGCCCCGGCGATCCGCTCCATGTCCTGGGCGTCATAGCGTCCGTCGCAGGGCAGCGTCAGCAGGGTGGCCCCGAGGAGCCGCTCCTCCCGCGTGAGCCGGCGGGCGGTCCCCACGGCCAGGGCCCAGTGCAGCGTGCTCTCCACGCCCTGCCGCAGCAGGTGCCGGGCCAGGGCGGTGCGGTCGGAATGCCGCACCACCAGGCCCAGCGGACACACCCCCGGCGGTAGCAAGGGGAAGACCGGCCGGCACGCGCCGCCGGCCAGGGCGGAGTGCAGGGTGTGCCAGTTGGAACGGCAGCGCCGACGCCAGCTCTGGGCCCGTTCGGCCGGCGCCCGGCCCAGCTCGGCCAGGCGGTCGAGGAGGGGCTGCGCGGCCCCGCCCGTGCCTGGGCCGCGATCAAGCAGGTCTTCGATCTGGCCCAGGCGGCGGTGGCGAGAGGCTCCCGGCGGCAGGCCGAGGGTGTCGAGGCGCTCGAGCAGAAAGCGGTCCGGCGGCTCGACCGCCCGCGGCGGCACCTGCTGGTCCCAACGCAGCCACACCCCTCCTGACGGCAGGGGGAGGACCTTGCGCAGGCTGGCGGCCGCGGCCCGCGTGCAGGTTGGCCCCAGCGTCCGGGCGTCCGGGGTGTTGGCCAGGGTGTGGGAGGCATCCTCCACGAGGGCCACGCCGGTGGTGCGCACGATGTCCCTGGCCGCCTCGCCGTCGACCAGCCAGCCGGCTGGGTGCACCAGCAGGGCGCTCCGGGCCCCGGTCTCCCGCACGCGCTCGCGCAGGTGCTCCCACCTGGGCATCAGCGTCGCATCCAGGGCATAGACCTCGGGGGTGAGGCCCGCGGCCCGCACGGCCTGCCGCACGGCGGGACAGACGAGGCCCGGCACGAGCACCGTGCCCCGCGGGGCTGTGACGGCCTCCAGGGCATCCCTGAGCGCCTGACGCCCAGAGGAGACCGGCGCGGGGACCCCAGTTCCAGGCGCGAGCAGCCCGTCCCACGCCAGGAGTCCCTCGTCCCGTCCCGGAGCCAGGTGCCAGTCGCCCCCGATCCAGTTGGCGTGCCCAGGCACCGTGCGTTCCGTCCTTCCCTGCCGGTAGGCTCTTTGCCGTCCACTATAGCCCGCAGGGCGCCCGGGGGTGGTCGGCGCCGGGAATGGTAGAATTCCAGCC
>JAKAUG010000225.1 GCA_021827805.1 Bacillota bacterium
CGCGCAGACCCGTACCCTGACCGAGCGCTTTCAGCCGCTGGCGGCCGCCAAAGGCGTGCACCTTGCCAGTGAGGTACCGCCGGAGGGCCAGGCGACCGTGGACCCCGACCGGATGGACGCCGTGCTGACCAACCTGCTCTCCAACGCCATCCGCCACGTGCCGGCGGGTGGGCACGTCCTCGTGCTGCTTCACCTGGATGGCGGCGTCGCCGAGTGGGTCGTCGCCGACGACGGCCCCGGTATCCCGCCGGAGATCTTGCCCCACGTCACCGAGCCGTTCGTCCGCGGCGACCCCGCGCGCGGCCGTGAGGCCGGCTCCGGCCTCGGCCTCGCCATCGCCGACACGTGGGTGCGGGCGCACGGCGGCACGTTTTCGATTACCAACAATCGCGGCACCCGCGCCGTGGTACGGATCCCGCGTGGGGGCTGAGCGGCGGGGCGGCAGCACCCCGCGTGCTGCCTGAACGACCTCGCACGCGGCTGCGGCATGTGTTGCGGATGGTCGCCGCCGAGTGCGAGCACCGTGCCACCGCGGGCCTGCGCGAACCGGATGCCCAGGCCAGAACGGCCTGCATCCAAGCTCTCCGCGACTGCGCCGACGCATGCGCTGACGGCGGCGGCCTTCATGTCCCGGGGCAGCGCTCTGATCAAGCAGATCTGCGCCCTCTGCGCGGAAGCCTGTGATCTGTGGGCCCGGGAGAGTGAGAAGTTGCGGGATGAGCACTGCCAGGCCTACGCCCGCACCTGCCGGCCTTGCGCACAGGAGTGCCACAGCATGGCGGGGATGGCGACGGTCTGAACACCCGGCGGTGAGCGTCGGCGTGGGGCAACCGGTGCTTGCTTTCCCGTGCAGACAGGCATGGCAGAGGTGAGAGTCGCAGCATCATGGGCGGGCAGGCGCGCGGGTCGTGGCCCGCGCGCCTGCCCGTCTGACGCGATCCGGCCCTATGCGGACACGAGGGTATACCCAGCCTCTTCAACCGCCTTGGCAAGTCGGTCGGTGGTAACTCTGTGCTCTTCATAGTCTATCCATGAACGGGGTGATGGCGGGCATGGTGCCGGCCATGGCGCGCGGGCCGGGGGCACACGTGCACCATCCCGCCGGGGGCGTGGGCCGCCAACTCGTCGGCGCCGGCGCTATCACCCTGGCTTGCGTTTCTCGCCCTCGTGCTGGTACTCACGGGCCTGTTCTGAGTGGATCCTACGAGGCTACCCCTCCAGCCCTGATGCTGCCAGCACAATGCTCTCTGGTCGCCCACCGCGTGGGCAATGTGGGCCCGCATTGGATGGGCCACGGCCATGCGCCAATGCCGGCGGTCACGACCGCACATGGAGCGTGACGGTTTCCCACAGCCAACCGCGTTCGGATCGCCCACCGCCGTGCCGAGGTGGCCGCGACAGCCGCGGGGGTGCCTGGCGGCCTGGTCGACGTGCGGAGCCCCCGGTGCTCCTCATCGTGATCGGCGTTGATGAAGCACACTGTAACGGTGGCTCCCATCGGCACGCCGCCAGTTGATCGGCCGCCGCGGCCACGTCGGAGGCTCTATCGCGGCCCGTCGGCTGCACTCCAAGGTGGCCCTGTTGCCGCACCGACTGCCTCTGCGGGTGCCGGCGTCTGCAGCTCCCCCAATCCTTTGCGCATGCGCCATCCACCGACATTTCGCAGGTGGCCCGGGGTTGCGCACCGTGCCCGGGTGGCGCATTATATGCGCATGTGCGCATGGACTCCGTGACAGGGGCGTGTCTGCGGTGACCGAACGTGAGGAGGGCACTTGCGAGGCGGTCGTACTCCACGGGACCAAGCTTGCCGCCCTGCAGCCCTTACTGGTGGACGAGGAGCGCGTCCAGATCGAGGCGGAACGCTTCCGTGCCCTCGGGGATCCGACACGGCTGCGGATCCTGTCCGCCCTGGCGCTGGCGGAACTCTGCGTATGCGACCTCAGCGGCCTGTTGGGCATCACCCAGACGGCCACCTCCCAGCATCTGAAGATCCTCCGCACCTTCGGCATGGTGCGCTACCGCAAGCAGGGGCGTATGGCTTTCTACCGGCTGGCCGACCCGTCTTTGACAGGATTGCTGGCCCGATTGCGCGTGGTGTCCCGCGAGGAAGGCCTGGCCCGTGAGTGCCAGAGCATCTGACGTTGCCGCGCTGCGCAGCGGCGTCGCCATCGAGTGGTGGACCATCGGCTGGATGGTGCTGGAGGCCACAGTCAGCCTGGGCGCGGGTGCGGCGGCCGGCAGCGTCGCCCTCGTCGCGTTTGGTGCTGACAGCGTCATCGAACTCATCTCAGCCGGGGTACTCCTCCGCCGCCTGCGTGTGGAGCAGGCCGGGGGATGCGCCGGCGAGGTGCAGGCCGCCGAGCGCAAGGCGTCCGGACTCGTGGGCGTCCTGCTGTTCCTCCTCGCCATCTGGGTGGTGGGCAGCGTGCTTCGCGACGTCCTGACGCATGCCCAGCCGGAGAGCAGCCCCGCCGGTCTGATCATCGCGGCGGCGTCCACGGTCGTGATGCCCTGGATTGTTGCCACCAAGCGCAGGGTCGCGGCCCGCATCGGTAGCGTAGCCCTGCGGGCGGATGCCGCCTGCGGCATCGTCTGCGCGTACATGGCCGCGACCCTCCTCGCCGGCCTGGCGTTGCGGGCGCTGTTCGGTTGGTGGTGGGCCGACCCGCTGGCCGCGCTGGGCATCGTCTACTTCATTGTTCGCGAGGGCTGGGAGGCCATCGAGGCGGCCCGGGGCCGCGCGGACGCCTGCGGGTGCCACTGAGGTCGACTCCGGAGGGATGGCGTTGGAAGCACGAGGACCCGTGGGCGACCACGGTCCCGAGCAAGAGCACCACGATCACCACCACGAGCACGGTCCGGACGGGCATGGCCATGAAGGCGGGGCCGCGCAGTTTCTCGGCACCGCCTTCTGGATTGCCGCGGTGCTCCTGCTGGTCGAAGTCGTCGGCGGTCTGCTCTCGCACAGCCTGGCCCTGCTCAGCGACGCCGGGCACATGCTCACCGATGTGCTGTCCCTGGGTTTGGCGTGGTACGCCACGCGTCTGGCCAGTCGCCCACCCACGCCGCAACGTACCTACGGTTACCATCGCGCCGGCATTCTGGCCGCGTTGTTCAATGCCGGTACCTTGGTCGTCGTCGCCGGGGGCATCCTGGCGGCCGCCGTCGCACGCCTGCGCCATCCCGTGCCGGTCACGCCCTGGATCATGTGGGTCGTGGCGGCGGTCGGTCTGGCGGGCAATCTGTTCATCGGCCTGCGCCTCGGGCATGGAGATCACGCGGGGCACGACCACGGACAGGGCGGTAACCTCAACGTCCGCAGCGCCTGGCTCCACGTCATGGGGGATGCGGCCGCCTCTGCCGGGGTCCTGGTGGCGGGGCTGCTCATCCTGTTCACCCACCGCCTGTGGTGGGATCCCCTCGTCAGCGTGGGCATCTGCCTGCTCATCGCCAGGGGTGCCTGGGGCATCATTGCCCAGACGCTGAACGTCCTCATGGAGGGAACGCCGCCCGGCATTTGCTCCGAGGACGTGGCCGCCAGCATCGAGGCGGACGAAGCGGTACTGTCGGTGCACCACCTGCACGTCTGGAGCCTGGATGGGACGCGGACCGCGCTCAGCGGCCACCTGGTACTGCGGGACGGGCCGCTGTCCGAGACGCAGCAGGTGATTGCCCGCGTCTCCCGGCGGTTAAGGCAACGCTTCGCGATCGAACACACCACCCTGCAACTGGAGACACAACGCGACGGTCCGTGCCCGCACGGGGACTGTGGTCCGGGCGCGCCACCCACCGTCAGCGCCGCGCGGCACTCATGACGCCGCTGACCTGGCTGGGGGCCGCGGCCGTCAGCAGCATGCTGCTCTTCTATGCTACTAAGAGAAGCGGCAACGGACTCAGCCCTGCCCGCTCATATCCGAAAGCAAGCGGAGCAAGCCCTGATCGTGCTGCAGGCAGAACGTGCTGAGGTGGCCGCACACCCGGCACGACCCGGTCACCCGCCGATGGTCTGACGACCTACCCCACTCTTTCCGGGAGCCAGGCGCCGACCCACATCAGACCCTTCCTGCACGAAATGCCTCGTCCCCCACCGGGCACCTGCGGAAAACGTGCCATCGTGAATGCCAAACAGCGGATCCGCCGCACCCGCTGGGTGCCATGGAACCATACGGGTCCCCGTACGGCGAAAGCCGGGGACTTCCGCCGCGCCTTCGGTCACCGGAGGGGAAGGGCAGGTGCCCTTCCCCTCCCGATGCCGCGTCAACCACGCGGCCGCCCGCCACGCTGTGTGAGGGGCGCGTCTCAGCACTCCGAGTGGCCACAGCTGGAACACGTCACGCAGCCTTCCTGGTAGAGGAGCGCGTACTCCCCGCACACTGGGCAGAGGTCCCCGCGACGTGTCGCCCTGCCGTTGGCGTGGCCCTGCCCGTTGGAGGCCACTGCGGGAGACGCCTCCTCGGCCGCCGCTGCCTGCGGCAACGGGGCAGGCAACCGGGCATCCAGCCACACCTGCTGCATCGCCCGCGCGATGGCATCCGCGACGGAGCGCACCCGACGGGGTCCGAAGCCCACCGAATTGCGGCCCCCGATCCCACTCAGCTGATCGGCGATCGCCGAGGGCGCGATCCCGGAACGCAGGGCCAGCGAGGCCAGACGGGCGATGGCCTCGACGGACGCGGCCAGGTCGGAGCCGGCCTTGCCCGCCTGAACGAAGATCTCAAAGGGCGTGCCGTCCGGATGCTCGTTGAGCGTGACGAACACGGTCCCCTCCGGGGCCTCCATGCGCACGGTCTGCCCCCTCACCAGGCTCGGCCGGGCCCGCGCGGTCGGGACGCTGGGGGAGGCGCCGGGCACGGCGACGGCATCCGCCCCCGGCGCCTCCTCCTTGGAGGCGTCATGCAACACCTGTTCCTCGCGGCTGCCGTCGCGGTAGATCGTGACGCCCTTGCAGCCGGTCTCGTAGGCCAACAGGTACAGTTGCTCCGTCTGCTCTCTGGTGTACCCGTTGGGTGCGTTGGCCGTCTTGCTGATGCTGCTGTCGGTGTAGCGCTGCACGACCGCCTGCACCCGGATGTGCTCCTCGGGCGTGAGCTGCATCGCGGACACAAAGTGCGGGGGCAGTTCCTGCCCGGGATGCTGGTCGAGCCACTGCTGAGCCAGGGGCACCCACTGCTCGTCGAACCCCAGACGGGACTGCCGGAAGAACTTGAAGGAGAAGTAGGGCTCGATGCCCGTGCTCGTATCGACCATGGTACCGACCGTCCCGGTCGGGGCCTGGGTCAGGAGCGTCACGTTCCGGATCCCGTGCTCGCGGATCTCCTCCCGAAGGGCCTCGGGCAGCCGGCGGACAAAACCGGATTGCAGGTAGCGTTCGGCGTCGAACGCCGGGAACGGGCCCTTCTCCTTCGCCAGTTCGATACTGCAGGCATAGGCCGCATCACGGATGAAGCCGAACAGCCTGTCCAGAAAGGGCTCCGTCTCCGGTGCGCCATAGCGCAGGCCCAGGCGGATGAGCAGTTCGGCCAGGCCCATGGTGCCAAGTCCCACGCGGCGCTCCTTCCTCTGATTGTCGCGGTTCTCGGCAAAGAAGTAGGGCGTGGCATCCACGACGTCGTCCAGGAAGCGCACGCCGGCGTGCACCGTCCGCCGCAGACGCTCCCAGTCCACGCCGCCGGTGGGTCCGTCCTCACCCTGATCAGCGAACATCCGGGAGAGGTTCACGTGGGCCAGCGTGCACACTCCCCACGCGGGCAGGGGCTGCTCCGCGCAGTTGTGCACCACAAGGCCGTTGGCGGAGAAGGCCTCCACGTCAGGAACGGTGAGATCGTAGACCGTCTCCCGTCCAGCCGGGATCAGGCCCTGGAAGGTGGCGACGAACTCCTCCCCTGGCGGCAGATGTCTGGCGGCGTCCACAGCCGCCTGCAGGTGCGCCGTCTGCTCCGGGCCCAGGAACCCCACCACCAGCGCGAAACGGCCCAGCGAGGGTCCGCTGAGGCGAAGGGTGCCCCCGCCCCCCTCCGTATGCGTCCGGCCCTGACGGCTGAAGATGCCCAGGTTCAGCAAC
>JAKAUG010000070.1 GCA_021827805.1 Bacillota bacterium
CGTACTCGCGCATGCCCAGGCGACGTACAATGCGACCAGCCGTACTGGCGTCCACGTCAATCTCCTCGGCGAGAGCGGTCAGGGGCATCAGGTCCGCACTGGCGTTCGGGCGAGTGGGCATTGAGGTCACCTCCTACCGCATCCTACCACCGGATGCATGCAACCGCAAGTGACTGCCATCTGGGACACATGAGGGATGCCCCTCGTCCCCTTGCCTTGCAAGCGCCACCAGTCCCTGCGCTACACAAACGCCGTTTCGTGCACCCCAGTGCCGCCCTCAACTGATGTTGACCAACACACCACGGCACCATGCGACCAACTCATTGACCTCCTGAATCTCAAGAATCTGTTCACTCGTCATCCGCTCCGCGACAACTCTCCCGTCTCTCCGTTTCGACCAACTGAACACGTCGCGACCGACCGCTGCGTTGAGCGTTTTTCCGTATTCCCCAATGCGCATGTATGGTCCGCACGGCACCGACGCGACCGTACCTGACCCTTCAGCCCCAACCCGCGACCTCTCAACCAGCAGGGAGGCGACTAGGCTTTGTGGCAAGAGATTCTCAAATGCACGGACACGGGTAGGCATGATTACCTTTAGCCCAGCCGCTGTGCATGCATCCCTAAAGCCTATACGTCCGGGAGCGGCTTCCAGATCAGCCCCGTCGCCCTCTGAATCCAGCCAGACAAGGGATCTCGCGTTGACTCGTAGCAAGTCCTCCGGTGACGTGCGGACCAAGTTATCGCCGCCAACAACCAAGAGCGCGATTCTGCGACAACGTCCGCACCCAGCGTGGTATGCAGCCAGCCGGTGGCCTCACCCACCCGGACCCGGCATGGCTTTTTCAGGGGAGTCCCCCATGCCGGCGGGGCCGGCGCAACGCCGCATGAAAAAGTGATAGATTTGCGACAGGCGCGCGGTGGCCGTAGCAGAGGTCGAGTACTGTCTGCTACTCCGAGTGCGCAGCGGGAGTCTGACCTGGGCGGCGCTTGGTGCGCAACGCACTGTTGCCACGCCTGATCAGCGTGAGCACGCGGGGGAGATTAACCCTCATCTGCGCCCCGCCCCGGCAACCGACGCGCGCCAATATCTGTAACTCCCGGGCGAGGTCCGGGTCGGTTTCTTGTCGCCTTTGGCCGGGCCCTCCCTTTTTCGGGGGAGAGTGCAGGGCCCCCGTCGGGTCTGGGGACACAATCTGCAGTGTCCACCTTCACTGCGCACACACAAGTTGTGGTAGCTCGGAGGCAGACATCCCAGGGTAACTCCCGCCAGCCATTTCCTGGCCGAACAGCGCCCCGCCCAGCGGCCGTCTTCAGACCTGGCGCTCCCCCGCAGGCACCGAGGCCTCGGGCGCGGCCGAGCCCTCGGGCAGACTCAGGAGCTTGTTCACCGCCGCCATGTAAGCGCGGGCGGAGGCCTCGATCACATCGGTGCTCGTACCGAGGGCGATCGAACTGCGACCGGCGGCGTCCCGCAGGCGCACGGTCACCTCGCCCAGGGCATCCCGGTCTCCGGTGACCGCTCGCAGGCTGTAGTCGAGCAGGCGGAACTCCTGGCCCACCGCCCGGTCGATCGCCAGGTAGAGGGCGTCGACAGGCCCGCCCCCCGTGGCGCTCTCCTGGCGTGAGACATCCCCGACCGTTACCCGGGCGGTGGCCGTCGGCAGAACCGTGGTGCCAGAGAGCACGTGGAAGTAGTCCAGGCGGCAGACCTCAGGAGCGGCGGCCACGACCTCGGACTGCACGATGGCGGCCAGGTCGGCGTCCGTGATGCCCCGCTTCTTGTCCGCCAACTCCTTGAAACGCCCGAAGGCACGCTCGAACTCGGTGTCCGCCAGGTGGTAGCCCAGCGCCAGCAGTCGCTCGCGCAGCGCGTGGCGCCCGGAGTGCTTACCCAGTACCAGGCGCGACTCCGGCACGCCGACATCCTGAGGGCGCATGATCTCGTAGGTGGTCCGCTCCTTGAGCACCCCGTCCTGGTGGATCCCGGCCTCGTGGGCGAAGGCGTGGGCACCGACGATGGCCTTGTTGGGCTGGACCACCATGCCCGACAGCTTGCTGACGAGCTGGCTTGTGCGATACAGCTCGGTGGTGCGGATGTTCAGCCGTCGCCCGTAGTGGTCCTGCCGGGTGATCAGCGCCATGACCACCTCCTCAAGCGGGCAGTTGCCGGCCCGCTCCCCGATCCCGTTGACGGCGCACTCCACCTGGCCGGCACCCACCTCCACGCCAGCCAGGGCGTTCGCCGCCGCCAGCCCCAGGTCGTCGTGGGTGTGCACGGAGATGACCACGGCGGGGTTGATCGCCTCCGCCGCCTCCCGCAGCCGGCGCACGATGCCGGCGAACTCGACGGGCGTGCTGTACCCGACGGTGTCGGGGATGTTGATCGTGGTGGCCCCGGCGCGCACCGCCTCGGTGTACAGCTCCAGCAGGTAGTCCTGGTCGGCCCGGGCCACGTCCTGGGCCGAGAACTCCACATCGTCGGTGTGAGTGCGCGCCAGGCGCACCGCCTCCACCGCCATCTCCAGGTTCTGGGCCTCCGAGAGGCGCAGCATGTGCTCCAGGTGCACCCGACTGGCGCTGGTGAAGGTGTGGATCCGGCTGCGCGCCGCACCCTCCAGGGCGCGCGCGGCCGTCTCGATGTCCCCGCGCCTGGTTCGGGCCAGACCGCAGATCACCGGGGTCCGCACCTCGCGGCAGATGGCCGCCACGCCAGCCGCCTCCCCTGCGGAGGCCTGGGGGAAGCCGGACTCGATGATGTCCACACCCAGGCGCTCAAGCTGCCGGGCGATCTCCACCTTTTCCTCCAAGCTGAAGCTGACACCGGGAGACTGCTCCCCGTCGCGCAGGGTCGTATCAAAGATGCGTACCAGCGGCTCCTGCATCCGGGCTCCCCCCTCCCACCCGCGGCGGGTTTACTTCTTCAGCCAGGGCATCATGGCACGCAGGCGGGCTCCCACCTCCATGATGGGGTGCTCGCTCTCCCGCACGCGCAGCGAGTCCATCACCGGAAGATGGGCCTGGTTCTCGAGCACCCATTCGCGTGCGAACTCCCCGCTCTGAATCCGGCGCAGGTTCTCGCGCATCACCGCACGCACATGGTCGTCCACCACACGCGGGCCGACGGTCATGCCACCGAACTCGGCCGTGTTGCTCACGCCTCGGTACATGCCGTCGATCCCTCCGGCGTAGATCAGGTCCACAATGAGCTTGAGCTCGTGGCAGCACTCGAAGTAGGCCATCTCGGGCGCGTAGCCGGCCTGGACCAGGGTATCAAAGCCGGCCTTGATCAGTTCCGCGACCCCACCGCAGAGCACGTTCTGCTCGCCGAAGAGGTCGGTCTCGGTCTCCTCGCGGAAGCTGGTCGTGAACACCCCGGCGCGGGTGCAGCCGATGCCCTTGGCATACGCCAGACCGAGGTCGTGGGCATGGCCGGAGGCGTCCTGGTGCACCGCGATCAGGGCCGGCACACCCTGCCCGTTCTGGTAGAGTCCGCGCACCGTGGCCCCGGGGGCCTTGGGCGCGATCATGAGCACGTCCACGTCCGTGGGCGGCACGATCTGGCGAAAGTGGATGGCGAAGCCGTGGGAGAAGGCGAGCACCTGCCCGGGGCGGAGGTTCGGAGCGATCTCGTCGCGGTAGATCGCCCCCTGCTGCTCGTCGGGGATGAGGACCTGCACGTAGTCGGCCCGTCGCACCGCCTCGGCGACGGACAGGACCTCGAAGCCGTCCTGGCGCGCCTTGGGGGCCCGCCTGGCGCCGGGATGCAGGCCGACCACCACGCCCAGGCCGGAGTCACGCAGGTTGTTGGCCTGCGCGTCACCCTGAATCCCGTAGCCCAAAATGGCGATCGTCTTGCCCGCCAGCCGTCCTAGGTCCGCATCCTGGTCGTAGTAAATCCGCGGCACGTCAGGGCCTCCCTTGTTCTGCCGATCTCACGCCGTCGGAGCCTGGGCCTCCACGCCGGGGGCCACCATCACCTCGGAACCACGGGCAAGGGCCAGCACCCCGGTGCGCGCCACCTCAAGGATCTCGAACTCGCCCAGGACCTCAAGCAGGGCGCCCACCTTGGCCTCGTCGCCCACCAGTTCGATGATGAGCGACTCCTTGCTCACGTCGATCACCTGACCGCGGAAGACATCCACGACCTGCATGATCTGCGAGCGGTTGTGGGCGTTTGCCCGCACCTTGATGAGGGCCAGTTCGCGGCTGACCATCGATTCGGCGTGCAGGGCGCGCACATCCAGGGCGTCCACCAGCTTCTGCATCTGGCGCACCATCTGGTCCCGCATGCGGTCGTCCCCGTCGATGATGATCGTCATCCGGGCCACGCTGGGGTCCTCGGTCGGTCCGACGGCCAGGCTCTCGATGTTGAAGCCCCGCCGCGCGAAGAGCCCCGATACCCGGGCCAGGACGCCAAAGTGGTTCTCGACGAGCGCAGCCAGCGTGTGCCTCATCCTGAACGCCTCCTCAGTCCGGGGATTGGGGCCGACCCACAGAAAACACAAAGGCCACCGCCGCCAGCCGCTGGCGCGGCTCAGGGGCGATGGCCTCACTCGCGATACCACCCTGGTCCGCCCCCCACCTCACGACGGGGGGCCTCATGCCCTTCCGCGACGACAAAACCGCCGGGTGCGGAAGCGCTTGGGATAACGGCCCCCGGGCGGCGGTCGCCGTCCGGCCGGGCGGGGTTTGGCGAACGGTCGCGTTCACCCCGTCAGCTCAGGGAGGAGTTCGGGTGGCCCAGCCACCGGCTCGCACCAACCGCCGGTTCTCTGCAGACCTCCGCCGCCCTACTGCTTCCCTTCCTCGCGCGCCGAAGCATAAGGGCCCCGACGTGGTGCCATCCTAATGGTTTTCCGCGTGTCGCGCAACCAAGAGGGCGGGCTGCGTCCCCCGTCGCCCGCGACACGCATGCGGGGCGCCAGGATTGAGCTGGCGGATGGCGAAGGCGCTGCCAACCGGATCCGGGGAGGTCGCGGATGTTGAACGGGACCGAAGACCTGCAGGGCGATGCCACGTGGCTGGTGCATGATCGCTTCGGGCTCTTCATCCACTGGGGGCTGTATGCCCTCGCCGCGCGCCACGAGTGGGTCAAGCACCGGGAACGCATGACCGACGCCCACTACCAGCGCTACTTCGACCACTTCGACCCCGACCTCTTCGACCCGGTCGGCTGGGCCCGCCAGGCCCGCCGCGCAGGCATGCGCTACATGGTGGTGACATCCAAACACCACGAGGGCTTCTGCCTCTGGGACTCCCAGCTCACCGACTACAAGGCGCCGAACACGCCGGCCGGGAGGGACCTGCTGCGGCCGCTGCTGGATGCCTTCCGCGCCGAGGGCCTGAAGGTGGGACTCTACCACTCGCTGATCGACTGGCACCACCCCGAGTTCCCGCTGGACGGGCTGCATCCCCTGCGGGACGATGCGGCCGCGCGCGAGCAGTCCAAGGGGCGGGACATCGCCCGCTACCGCGACTACCTGCATGGCCAGGTGCGCGAGCTGCTCACGGGGTACGGGCGCATTGACTACATGTGGTTCGACTTCTCCTACCCCGGCAGCGACTGGGGCTGGTCCAAGGGCAAGGGGCGCGAGGATTGGGGCTCGGAGAGCCTGGAGGCCATGGTGCGTGAGTTGCAGCCGCACATCGTGCTCAACGACCGCCTGGACCTGGGGCGCGGGGTGCGCACGCCGGAGCAGTATCAGCCGCGACGCACCCGGCCGGAGGAGTATCGCTTCTGGGAAGCCTGCCAGACGATGAACGGCTCCTGGGGCTATGACCGGGACAACCTCGACTGGAAGCCCGTCGACCTCCTGGTGCGCATGCTCATCGACTCCGTGGCCAAGGGCGGCAACCTGCTGCTCAACGTGGGACCCACGGCCCGCGGCGAGCTGGATCCCCGTTCGGTGGAACGTCTGGAGGGTGTGGGCTCCTGGATGCGGCAGCACGGCCGGTCCATCTACGGCTGCGGGCCCAGCGCCTTCGTCGCCCCGGAGGACTGCCGCTACACCGCGCGCGGGGACCGCCTGTACGTGCATGTGCTG
>JAKAUG010000355.1 GCA_021827805.1 Bacillota bacterium
TTGACGTTGCCGTGAGGTGGAGTCCCGTTTCGTTGTCTTGACGGGGGGCCTGTGCTACACTCGCCTGAGCCTCATCGGCTGTCCCGCGGGGGGACTGTTGTTGCGCTTCAGCGCTTTTCGCACCGTCTTCTTCTGGATGGTCATGCTGCTGATCATCATCGGCGTGGCCTCCTTGCTGAACAGCCGCGCGCAGAGTCCGCAGATCATGGCGTACTCGGACTTCATCACGCAGATTGAGAAGCATCAGGTGGTCAGCGCCCAGGAGACCTCTGATGGCCAGTTGATCAAGGGTGTCCTGCAGAACAACGTGCCCTACCGCACGGTGGTACCGCGCGGGGACAACTCCTGGGCCAGTCTGGCCACCCAGAACGGCGTCACCGTCACCATCGACCGCAACGGCCCGAGCTGGGCCTCCTCGCTCCTGCAGACCGTGATCATGATCGCGCTCGTCATGGCCGCCATGCTGTTCATCATGCAGCAGACGCAGGGCGGCGGGAACCGTGTGATGCAGTTCGGGCGCAGCCGCGCGCGCCTGCACAGCGACGATCCCAAGAAGCGCATCACCTTTGAAGATGTGGCCGGGATCGAGGAGGTCACCGAGGAACTCGCGGAGATCGTGGACTTCCTGAAGCATCCCAAACGATACATCGCGCTTGGGGCGCGCATCCCCAAGGGCGTGCTGCTCTATGGCGAGCCGGGCACCGGTAAGACGCTGGTGGCCAAGGCTGTGGCCGGCGAGGCCGGTGTGCCATTCTTCAGCATCAGCGGTTCGGACTTCGTCGAGATGTTCGTCGGGGTCGGGGCCTCGCGGGTGCGTGACCTCTTCGAACAGGCCAAGAAGAATTCGCCCTGCATCGTCTTCATCGACGAGATCGACGCCGTGGGCCGCCAGCGCGGGGCCGGATACGGCGGCGGGCATGACGAGCGGGAGCAGACACTCAACCAGCTCCTGGTGGAGATGGATGGGTTTTCGCCCAACGAGGGCATCATCATCATGGCGGCCACGAACCGGCCGGACGTTCTGGATCCCGCGCTCCTGCGCCCGGGACGGTTCGATCGGCAGATCAACATCGACCGGCCGGATCTTGCGGGCCGCGAGGCCATCCTGAACGTGCACACGCGGGGCAAGCCCCTGGACGAGGGGGTGGATGTGCGGCTGCTCGCGCGCCGCACCCCGGGCTTCACCGGCGCCGACCTGGAGAATCTCATCAACGAGGGGGCCCTCCTCGCGGCCCGCCGGCGCAAGAAGCGCATCACGATGGAAGAACTGGAGGACGCCATCGACCGCATCGTGGGTGGCGGACCCCAGAAGCGCAGCCGCGTCATCAGCGCCAAGGAGAAGCCCGTCGTGGCCTACCATGAGGCCGGCCACGCCCTCTTGGGCAAGCTGCTGCCACACACGGACCCGCCACACAAGGTCACGATCATCCCGCAGGGACCGGCCCTGGGCGTGACGATCTCCCTGCCCACCGAGGACCGCTACCTGATCAGCCGCCAGGAGATCCTGGACCGGGTCGTGCAGGCCCTGGGTGGGCGCGCGGCGGAGCAGCTGATCTTTGGCGAGATCACCTCCGGCGCCAGCAACGACCTGGAGCAGGTCACCAAGATGGTGCGCAGGATGGTTACCGAGTTCGGCATGAGCGATCTGGGCCCCATGACCTTCGGCAACCGGCTCGACAACCCGTTCCTCGGGCGGGATCTGGCGCGGGACCGGGCCTTCTCCGAGGATGTGGCCTCCCGCATCGACGAGGAGATCCACAAGGTGGTCTCCGAAAGCTACGAGCGGGCACTGAGCCTGCTGCGTGAGCACCGCAACAAGCTGGAGGACATCGCGCGCGCGCTGCTCGATCGCGAAACCGTCACCTCCGAAGAGCTGACGGAGATCATGGAGGGCAAGCCCGCCGCCGTTTGAGCCCACCCGGCGGATCCGCCGGTTCCCTCCTGTTGGGCCATCAGCGGCTTGTGCCCGGCGGTGGAGCAGGGCACGGCGGGACCACCAGGTTCCGCCCTGGGTCCAGGCTGGCTGTTGGGGGTGAGGCCCTTGGTGGGGTCGGAGGCCTCTCCGCTGGCCATGCGGCGCCAGCGGTTGGCGGAGCGGCTGGCGCGCCGCAATCTGGACGGGTGCGTGCTCGTGCCGGGCCCCAACCTCCGATACTTCACTGGGCTGGAGGTGGAGTCCGGCGAGCGGCCCGTCCTCTTGGTGCTTGGCCTTGGGGGCCACGATCTGGCCGTGGTTCCGTACTTCGAGGCCGAGCGTGTGCGCCAGGCCCTGCCCGGGTGCAGGCTGATCACCTATCGGGATGAGGCCGGGCCGGAGCCGGCCGTGGCGCGGGCCTTCGGCGCCATGGGTCTGCGCCCGCTGCACCTGGGTGCGGAATTCGGCACGATGCGCCTGATGGAGCGCGCCGTCATCGAGGGCAGCGTGCCAAAGGCGCGCTGGCACCCTGTGGACGCCGACGCCTACGGCCTGCGCCAGTGCAAGGACGCCCAGGAGGTGGAGAGCATCCGCCGCGCCTCGGCCGTGGCTGGCGAGGCCATGGCCGAGGGACTCGGCGTCGTTCGTGCGGGGGTCAGTGAGGCAGAGGTTGCGCAGCGGTGTCTGGCGGTGCTGGCCTCCCACGGCACGGTCTCGCCCTTTGGCGTGATGGTGGCCTCCGGTCCCAGGAGCGCAGACCCGCATGCCACCACCAGCGGGCGGCAGCTCCAGGAGGGCGATCTGGTCTGGATCGACCTGGGGGCGCGCGTGGAGGGGTATGTGGCCGACATCACGCGCACCGTGGCCGTGGGAGAGGTCCGGCCCGAGCTCCGGTCCGCGCTGGATGCGGCCGCCGCGGCTCAGCGTGCGGCGATCGAGGCCGCCCGCCCGGGGCGGACGGCGGGCGAGGTGGATCATGCCGCGCGGGGAGTCATGAACGCCGCTGGGCTCGGGGCATACTTCACGCACCGTACCGGCCACGGATTGGGCCTGGAGGTGCACGAGCCGCCGTTCATCGTGGACGGCAGCGTGGAGCCGCTGCAACCCGGCATGATCTTCACGGTGGAGCCCGGCGCGTATCTGCCGGGTGAGGGCGGGGCGAGGATCGAGGACGATGTTCTGGTGACCGCTGACGGGCTGGTGGTGCTCACCCAGCGCTAGCCCCTGCGGGAGGAGTTGACCGCTTGGCAAATCCCCAGACCGACGGTGAATGGGTCCGCCGGGATCTTGGGTCCCGGCTGACCTTCTACCATGCGCCCACCGCAAAGTTCACAACCTGCACCCTCAGGCTCTGCCTGCACGTCCCCCTGGCTCGGGAGACCGTGACGGCCACCGCGCTCGTGCCGCACGTGCTGGGACGTGGATGTCGCGGTTACCCCGATCTGACCGCGATCGGCCAACGGCTCGAGGAGCTTTACGGCGCGGGCCTGAGCGTCGGCGTGGTCAAGATCGGCGAGGTGCAGTCGCTGTTTCTTTCTCTGGATGTCGTCGACGAGCGGCTGTTGGCGGGCGCGCGCGACCTGTTCTCACAGGCCGTGGATCTGCTGGCCCGCGTCTGCCTTGACCCGTCCCTTGATGGAGGAAACCTCTTTCCCGAGGACGTGGTGGCCCAGGAGAAGGAGAATCTGGCCAACCGTATCCGCGGACTGCAGAACGACAAGGCCCGCTGGGCGGCTGTGCGCTGTGTGGAGGAGATGTGCCCGCATGAACCCTACGCGCTGCACGCCGAGGGACGGCTGGAGGACCTTGCGGCCCTGGGCCCGGAAGGGGTCACCGCCCGTTGGCGGACACTGCTGGCCGCCTCGGCGGTCCAGGCCTTTGCCGTAGGAGGAGGGCCCGAGTTGGACGAGCTTCTGGCACGGGCCCTGGAGCCCCTCCGGGCCGGAGAGGCCCAACTGCCGATCACCGCTCCCGGCCAGGCACCCGCAACGCCGCGTGTGGTGCACGAGGAGGACGACGTCCAGCAACCGCGCGTCTGCATGGGGTATCGGACGGGGATCACGCGGCGCGACCAGCGGCATCCGGCGATGAACATGTACACGGGGATCCTGGGCGGCTTCCCCCACAGCAAACTCTTCCGGGAGGTGCGCGAGAAGGAAAGCCTGGCCTACGATGCCGGCGCCGAATGGGACGGGGCCAAAGGAGTGCTGCTCGTCGAGGTGGGAACCGCCCCGGGGGCGGTGGAGCGCGTGCGCGAGGTGGTCGAGCGCCAGGTGGCCGAGCTTGCCGCGGGTCGCATCACCGACGACGAGCTGGAGTTCACCCGCCGGGCACTGCTGCACCGTGTCCGGGCCACGGCCGATTCGCCGTACGGTATGCTCAACACCGCGCTGGGACAGGCCCTGGCGGACGACCTCTGCTCGGAGGCCAAGAGGATGGCGCGTCTTGCGGCGGTGACCCGCGCTGATGTGACCGAGGTGGCTCAGACGGTGGCGCTGGACACGGTCTTTGTGCTCGAGGCGCCGGGGGGGGGCCGGAGATGAGCACCGCCTGGACCGTGCTGGAGGACGCGCATCTGCGCGACCGTCTCTTCTGCACGCAGCTGCCGGACGGGCCCGCGGTCTACGTGTTGCCGAAACCCGGCTTCACCAAGACGCATGCCGCCCTGGCGGTGCGCTTCGGTTCCCTGGACACGCGCTACCGGCCGCGGGGCGCGCGGGATGTGCGGCGGGTGCCGGACGGTCTGGCGCATTTTCTCGAACACCAGATGTTCGCACAGGAGGACGGCGACGCCTTTGAGCGCTTCGCCGCGCTGGGAGCCTCCGCCAATGCCCACACCACGTACTCCGCCACCACCTACCTGTTCACGGCGACCGATGGAACGGTCGCCGCGCTCGAGCACCTGCTGGACTTCGTGCAGCAGCCCCACTTTACCGATGCCGGCACCGACAAGGAGCGCGGGATCATCCAGCAGGAGATCCGCATGTATGACGACGACCCCGGGTGGCGGTTGCAGCGCCTGGTGACATCAGGGCTGTACCGGGAGCACCCCTGCCGTGTGGACATCGCCGGCACGGTCGAGACCGTGGCCGAGATCACCACAGCGATCCTCCGGGAATGCCATGAGCTCTTCTACCACCCCGCGAACATGGTGCTGGCGGTTGTCGGCGCCATGGAGCCGGATGAGGTGCTGGAGCACGCCAGCGCATGGCTGGGACGCCATGCCCGCGGCACATGGCGGGAGCCGGAACGCGTGTCGCCCACAGAGCCGGACGGCGTGGCGCAGATCCGCGCCGAGGACCGCATGGCGATGGCGCGGCCTCTGGTCGCGCTGGCGTTCAAGGACCGCCAGGTGCCGGCCTGGGGTCGGGCCCAACTGGAGCGCGACCTTCTGACCGACATCGGATTGGCGGCGACCTTCGGTCCGACGAGCGACCGCTTCCGCGGATGGTACGAGTCTGGTCTCATCGACCGGGGCTTTCGTGCCGGGTATCTGGGCGAGGCCACCTTCGCCCTCTCCGAGCTGGCTGGCGAGACGGACCGGCCCGACGAACTCGTGGAGGCGTTGCGCGCGGCCGCGCTCGAGATCCGACGCGACGGGGTGGACGCGGCGGCCTGCGAGCGGCAGCGGCGTGCGCGCATGGGGGAGTTCGTGCGCTTCTTTGACATCCCGGAGGCCCTCGGGAATCTCCTGCCGCAGTTGCATTTCAACAAGATCGGGCCCCTGGAGTTCCAGGATGTCCTGGAGGGTGTCAGCGCTGAGGCCGTGAGTCGGCGCCTGGCCGAACACCTGGACCCCGACCTGGCCACCTCGGCGATCCTGAGGCCGACCCGGGGTTGAGCGGAGCCCCGGAGGCATAGGGTTCGCCGGGGTGGGGATGTGCGCCGCTGGATGGGCCGCCTGCTCGTGGTCCTGGTGGGGCTCTGTGCTGTCGCCGGTTGCGGACGCGGGCCGGCGGGCTGGACCGCGGATCTGACCTGGGGCAGCCAGGTGCGGGCCGCGGCGGAGGGGCAGACCGGGCCCCTGGCCGTGGCGGCGAGCTCGGCGGCTGTCGTCGTGGCGGACAGTTTTGGGCACGGCCTCTGGGTCTGGTCGTACCAGGGGGGTGCATGGACCGGCCCCAGGCCC
>JAKAUG010000404.1 GCA_021827805.1 Bacillota bacterium
GCTCCACGACGGGGTTGGCTGCCGACCGGGCGCATCGAGCCGCCGCTGAACCTCGAACCGACGTGCGTGCTCCATCACGGAAGTGTGCGCGTTAGGTGGGGTTTTGGACCCCACAGCGGAGTACTCGGCTGTCGCAGTTTTGCGCTTGTCGCGGCGTGGACGCCGTCCGGGGTAGTGGCGGCCGGGGCGCGGTGGTGGTGATCGCCGGGGTGCGGTGGTGGTGATCGCCGGGGTGGTGTTTGAGTCGTGTTGCACCCAGCCGACGTTCAACACGTTTCGTGTGCTCGTGGACGCTCAGGCCGAACTCCGTCCTGGCCCGGGGATGCTGACGCGCTACCTCGAAGAGCACCGGTTTGCGGCGCTTGTGGCCCTCTGCCCGCCCGGCTTGGGCCAGCGCGACGCGCTGCGGGCCGCGCGTGCCGATCCGTCCCGTGTCGCGGTCCTGGGCTCACCCGCGGGCCGCTGGCCGCATGAGCTGGCGGACTCGCTCCAGGCCCAGCTCACGGACGGGCTCGACGGGATGGCCCTGGATGCGGACCTGGTGGTGGCCCACCCCAAGCTCATGGACATGGTCGGCCTGGCCCGGCGGCTCATGCTGGTGCGCAGCAAGGGCCCACTGGGACCGGTCGCGGCGCGCGCGCTGCTCGGCTACCTGGACCGGCATCCCGGCGCGGCCGTGCTGCTTGGCGACTGGGCAGGTGTGAGCACGCCTGACCGGCTGGCGTGCGGAACCCCGGAGGCGGAACTGGTGCGCTGCCGGCAGGTGCGGGTGGTGTGCGCCGGGCCAGGCCCCGCGGACTCCGCGCTCGGGACCTGGGGACGGGCCCTGCTGGAACGTGCCGGATGGGAGCGCCTGGTGTGGGGTACGGCGGGCGAAGCCCCCGACACCAGCTGGGCCCGGATCCTGAAGGTGCTGCATCCGGGTGAGGACGAGCGGGAGGGCCTGGGCGCGGGGCACGCCCTCTCCCTGTTGCGCGCGGTCCTACCGGCCCCGCGGGGATTCCGTGAGCCGCCGGCGGTTGTCTAGATCCTGGGTGATCGTTATGATTCCTGATCGGTGCGCGAGGTCCGCTTGTCCGGGTGGTGTGGTTGGTTGGGGCAACGTGAGGGACGGTCGTTCAAAGAGATTCTCATCGGCCGGCCCCTGAAAAGCCGTGAGCTGTTCCTGGAGCGTCTGGACATCCTCTCGGGCCTGTCCATCCTCTCCCCGGACGCGCTGTCCTCGGTCGCCTACGGCACCGAGGAGATCCTGACGGTCCTGGTCACCATCTCCTTGGCGGCGACCTGGTTCGCGCTGCCCATCGCCGCCGCCATCGTGCTCATGCTGGCGATCCTGGTCGTCTCCTACCGCCAGGTGATCGCCTCCTATCCGAGCGGCGGCGGCGCATACATGATCGGGCGCGACAGCCTGGGCACCCTGCCGGCGCTGATGGCCGGCGCCTCGCTGCTGGTGGATTACACCCTCACCGTCGCCGTGAGCGTCACCGCGGGGATCGACGCCATCATCTCCGCCTTCCCGCAACTGCACGCCCTGCGCGTGCCCCTGGACCTCCTGGCGATCACGGTGATCAGCATCGTCAACCTGCGTGGGGCTCGCGAGTCGGCGGCCGTCTTCAAATGGCCCACGTATCTGTTCGTGGTCCTGGTGCTGTGCATGGTGGGCGTCGGCCTATTGCGCGGAGGCTGGCACAACCTGGGCGTGCGGCACACCTGGGCCGTCCCCAGCATGGAGGGCGTCTCCCTCTTCCTGCTGCTGCGTGCCTTCAGTTCGGGGTCTTCCGCCCTCACGGGCGTCGAGGCCATCAGCAACGGGGTCCCCCTCTTCCGCGAACCGTCCGCTCGCAGGGCCCAGAGCGCCATGGTCATCCTGGGTGTGCTCCTGGGCTCCATGTTCCTGGGCACGACCCTGCTGGCGCACGCGTACGCGGTCGTGCCGCTGACGGACAACACGGTGCTCAGCCAGGTGGCCGAGCACGTCTTCGGCCGCAACATCCTGTACTACGCCCTGGCCTTCAGCACGATGGCCATCCTATCCCTGGCGGCGAACACGAGCTTTGCCGGCTTTCCGCAACTGGCCTTCCTGATGGCCCGGGACAAGTTCATGCCCCACTTCTTCCAGACACGCGGAGACCGCCTGGTCTTCACCAACGGCATCCTGTTCGAGGCCATCGCGGCCAGCCTGCTGATCGTCGTATTCGGGGGCCACACCTCCAAGCTCATCCCGCTCTATGCGATCGGTGTGTACATCGGCTTCACGATCAGCCAGGTGGGGCTGGTGGCCATGCGTCTGCGGAGCGCCCTCCAGGCGGGGCGCTCTCCGTGGTCCGATCTGCCGCGCTCGGCCTTCAATGCCTTCGGGGCCCTGCTGACATCCGTGGTGGTCGTGGTCTTCGCCGTCACCAAGTTTTCCGAGGGTGCCTGGATCGTGCTGATCCTCATCCCCCTGCTGATCCTTTTCTTCTACAATGTGCACCACCACTACCAGGCCATCGCCCAGGAGTTGCGCCTGCCGAGCCCGGAGTACCACCCGGCGCCCGAGCGCAACATCGTCATCGTGCCCGTGGCCAGCATCACCCGGGTGGTGGCGCACACCATCGGCTACGCCAAGAGCATCTCGGACACCGTGATCGCGGTGCACGTCAGCTTCGACCACACGGAATCGGAAAAGCTGGAGCAGCGCTGGGCCCAGTGGGAGCCAGGTGTGCGACTGGTCACGATCGACTCCCAGTACCGCTCGGTGGTGCAACCGGTGCTCCGCTACATCGATCTCGTCAAGGCCCAGTCCCCGGGGGCCATGATCACCGTTCTGATCCCGGAGTTCGTGGTGGGCCGATGGTGGCAGGGCCTGTTGCATAACCAGATGGGCTTTCTGCTGCAGGCGCGGCTGGTGTCGCGCCGCGATGTGGTCATCGCCATGGTGCCCCTGCGCCTAAGCGGACGCTGACCGCCCGCGCGCCGCAGGGGCCCCGTGTGCGACCGGCCGTCCAGCCCCTCAATCGGACAGGGGCAGGACGAGGGCCGGCGGGTCGATGACATGGTCCGCGGAGATCTCCTCCACCGCCGTGCCCACCGCGAAGAACTCGATGACGTGCGGGCCCCAGGAGTGGCTGTTCTCGTGCACGTCGGCGCCCACGATCCCCTTGGCGCCAAGCTCCTCGGCCTCGCGCTGCATGCGCTCCATCGCCAGCTCGCGACTGTCGTAGAGGGCCTGGGTGTATTGGACCATCTCGGCGTTGCGGCCCATGGTCGCCACCCACTGGTTGAGCCCCTGGCGGGCCACGTGATAGACGCAATTGCCCATCACCATGCCGAGCGGGCGGTAACCCGAGCGCAGCAGGATGTAGAAGTCCTGGCCTGAGAGGTCGGAGGTGAACGGGCGGCCGTGCTTGTTGCGAAAGCGGCCCGACGGGTCGCGATGCAGGACCGCGGTGCCGATGGCGACGAACTCCGCGATGTGCTGGCCCCACTCCCGGTGGTTGACCTCCAGCCGAACGCCGACGATCCCGTCGGCGCCGAGGGCCTCGGCCTCCTCCTCCATCCGCGTCATCGCCAACTCCCGCGCGTGATACATGGCCTGGGTGAGGACCGTCATCTCCTGATTGCGCGAGAAGGCCGCCGCCTGGTAGCCCACGTGGTAGATCGAGCTGCCCACGACCAGGCCCACCGGATCGAAGCCGGCCTCCTTGACCAGCAGGAACTCGCTGGTGGACAGATCGGAGGTGAACAGCCGCCGCTCCTCACCGCTGCCGCGCATCTCAACGAGGCGTTTCTGTGCCGCCTGCGGTAGCGCCGCAAACTCGGCCTGCTCCTGTTCGTCCCTGGGATCACCCGCTCCAGAATCCGCCATGCGCCCCCCCACCCTCTACGAAAAGGATGCCTCGGCCGGAGTCCCCCGGAGACCCAGCCGACCGTCGCGCAGCGAGAGCACCAGGGGCGTCTGCACGATGTGCCTGGGCGCGTTGGGACGCAGCCCAACCGCGGTGCCGATCGCGCTGAAGCTGAGGTTATGGTGCTCCCGTTCCACCGCCGCCTCCGTGGCAGGGTCACCTCCGCCCGTGAGCCGGACCTCGTCCAGGCGGCGTGCAAGGTGCACACCGACCACCCCCAGCGCGCCCGCGGCACGGGCCATGGCCTGCATGCGCATCGCCGCTCGGTTGCGGCACTGGCCGAGCGCCGCGCTGAAGTGCCGCAACTCGACGTTCTGGGGGTTCCACTCGTTCCATTCGTCCTGTTGCGTGGTGAGCACAAACCAGGTGCAGTGCCCCCAAACGAGCGCAAGCGCCTGATAGCCAACCTGCCAGAGGGCCCACCACTGCTGGCCCGAAAGGTCGGAGAGCCAGGGCGCCTTGGGACGGGGACCACCGGTCCGCACCGCGGTACCCATCACCTGCACCTCGACGGTGTGCTCCGCCCACTCGTGGCGCGCGATCGCGTAGCGGACACCGACGACCCCGTGCGCGCCGGCCGTCTGCGCCTCCAGTTCCAGGCGGCGCACCGCCAGCCGCGTGGCCTCGTCATACGCGTGACTGAGTTCGCTGACCTCGCAGTCCTGCCAGGCGGACGCCGAGGCAAACCCCACGTGATACAGGGCGTTGCCGGTGACCAGGCAGAGGGGCTCCAAGCCCTGCCGCCGCACCAGCGCCGCTTCGCCCGCGCTGAGGTCACCCGTGAAGGCCAGCCCGTCGGGATCCGCCCCGCCAACACCGCGCAGGCGCCGCTCTGCCGCCAGGGGAAGTCGCCCCCGCGCCAGGAGTTCCTGGTCGGCCTGTTGACGAGCCATATCGGCGGCGGGATCGTCGGGCGGACCACCCGGACCCGGGGGCCGGACCATCCCTCGCCCTCCCTCCACCCACGCGGTCTTGTATGGCCCACTTCGGCAGGGGTCAGCGCCCTCCTGCGCCCCGGCGCAGCCTGCCTCGGATCTGGACGGGCGCCGGCCGGCGGCAACCTCGCCCTGAGGCGCGCAAACGCGGCGGGCCGCCCCTGGCAGGCTGCCCCATGGCTGAAGGCGGCATACCGCCAAACGAGGGGGCGATGGTCCGCGCCTGGCCCTCGCCCGCTTGCCGGCCAGGAACGCGCGCGGTTATGCCTTCCCTCTGTCGTCGACGGGCGCCGTACGATACAGTGCACGGGGATCCACGGTGGGGAGGCGAGCGTGCCATGCCGCAGGCGCCGGATCTGGATGACATCTCCGCGTCCCTGCGGCTCGATGCGTCCGATCTCGGGACGTTTCTGGAGGTCTTGGCCCAAAAGCTGGAGGGGGATCTGCCGGGTCTGGTGCGGGTCCGTCGCGAGGGAGGCCTGTTCCGCCACGTCCGCCCGGTGCAGGAGATCACCGTCTCGCTGGGCGAGTGGGCGTTTCGGCTCACCGCCCGCCCCGGCGGGCGGCTCGAGGCCACCCGCACGCACACGGTTCGTGGCGTCTCCGTGAAGTCCGAGACGATGGAGGTGCGGCCCTGGCTGGCGGCGCTCCTCCAGGCCCTGACCACCGAGGCCAGCACCAGCACCGCTGCGGCTCAGGCGCTTGAGCGGTTGCTCCGCTGACCACGGACACTCGCGCGGCGGCGGCGACCCTGGAGCGGCTGCCGGAAGCGCGTTCCCCCCGCGGAGGAACCCTCTCCCTCAGTGGCCCGGCATCACCCCGGCTGGCTGCACCAGGACGAAGAGGTTGCCGTCGGGGTCGGTGAACTGCGCCTGCCAGCCACCCCATGGCTGCTGTCTCGGCAACTCCACGAAGCGGATGCCCGAGTGCACGAACTCCTGGTGCGTGGCCGCGATATCGTCGGTGGCGAGCACGATGTGCGTCGGCCTGTTCAGCATCTGGCGGGTCCCCGGTCCCACCGGGACCAGGGTGATGGCGGTCTCGCCCCTGGGGGGCACCACCTCCAACCAGCGTCCCTGCTCCGTGACGACATCCGCCCGCACGGCGAAACCCAGAAGGTCGCGGTAAAAGCGCAGGGCCCTCTCCTGGTCGGAGACGAAGACCGTCACCAGACGGATCCACTGCACGGCCACGCTGCC
>JAKAUG010000337.1 GCA_021827805.1 Bacillota bacterium
GGTGGATGTCGAGGTCGCCATGCAGTACACCGCCGGATACAGCGACAATGTGTCCTCCTTCGCGAACACAATCAACACGCGAGAGGGGGGCACGCATGAGGTCGGCTTCAAGGCAGCCCTGACACGCGCCATTAACGATTACGGACGCAAGAGCGGCCTCCTCAAGAACGGGGAGACCCTCAGGGGAGAGGACATCCGCGAGGGCCTGACGGCCGTGATCAGCGTGAAGCTGGAGAACCCCCTCTTCGAAGGCCAGACGAAAACCAAACTCGGTAACACAGAGGTTCGTGGGGTCGTGGAGGCCGCGATCTCCGAGGGCCTGGGCGCGTATCTGGAGGAGAATCCCAGTGCGGCCAAGACCATTCTGGAGAAGGCCATGGCGGCCGCCCGCGCCTGGGAGGCCGCCCGCAAGGCGCGCGAGCTGGTGCGACGCAAGAGCGCCCTGGAGATTTCCGCCCTGCCCGGCAAACTGACCGATTGCACGGATAAGGACCCCGAACGTGGAGAACTGTTCATTGTGGAGGGGGACTCGGCCGGGGGCAGCGCCAAGCAGGCCCGCGATCGCCACATCCAGGCGATCCTGCCGCTGCGCGGCAAGATCCTGAATGTCGAGCGGGCGCGCCTCGACCAGGCGCTCAAGCATGAGGACATCAAGGGGATCATCACCGCGATCGGCACTGGGTTCGGCGAGGAGTTCGATCTGGGCCGCGCTCGCTACCACAAGATCATCATCATGACCGATGCGGACGTCGACGGTGCCCACATCTGCACGCTCATGCTGACGCTGTTGTTCCGCTACATGCGTGGTCTCATCGATGCTGGATACATCTATGTCGCGCAGCCCCCCCTGTACATGGTCCGCAAGGGCAAGAACCGACACTGGGCGTACAGCGACCAGGCGCGCGATCGGCTGCTGGAACAGATGGGCAAGGCGGATGAGATCCAGCGCTTCAAGGGCCTTGGCGAGATGGATGCCGAGCAACTCTGGGAGACAACGATGGATCCCGCACGCCGCACGCTGTTGCGCATTACCCTGGAGGACGCCGCGCACGCCAACGAGATCTTCAGTATCCTCATGGGAGAGATCGTGGAGCCGCGCAAGAACTTCATTGAAGAACGCAGCCATCTGGTGCGCAACCTGGACACCATCGGCTGAGTGCGGGCCCAGAATCGCGATCGGCTCGAATCCACGGCGCCGCCTGCTCAGAAGCGCGGGCGTGTGCGCGAGGGTGGTAAAAGACCGTGCCGGAGGTCCCCGAAACCAGCGAGCGGATCCGTGAGATCGACGTCGCCGACCAGATGGAGCAGGCATACATCGACTATGCGATGTCGACGATCACCGCGCGAGCCCTGCCCGACGTGCGGGACGGGCTCTTACCCGTCCACCGCCGCATCCTGTACGCGATGCACGCGTCTGGAAACACGCACGAGAGGGCCTTTCGCAAGAGCGCCAAGACGGTCGGCGAGGTCATCGGCAACTTCCATCCACACGGGGATGCGGCCGTCTATGGCTCCCTGGTCCGCCTGGCTCAGGACTTCTCCCTCCGCTACCCGCTGGTGGACGGGCACGGCAACTTCGGCAGCATTGACGGGGATCCACCCGCGGCCATGCGATACACCGAGGCTCGTCTTTCACGCCTGGCGGGGGAGCTGCTGCGGGATCTGGACAAGGACACGGTCGACTTTGTCCCCAATTACGACGACACGACCAAGGAGCCAGTGGTCCTGCCCTCACGGTTCCCGAACCTGCTGTGCAACGGTGCCATCGGTATCGCGGTGGGGATGAGCACAAACGTGCCCCCTCACAACCTGCGCGAGATCATCGCGGCGACGATCGCCCTGATCGATCATCCGGAGATGACCGCGGGCGATCTGACCAAGATGGTCAAGGGTCCGGACTTTCCGACCGGTGCCACGATCCTCGGTCGCGAGGGCATCATTCGGGCCTACGAGACCGGCCGGGGTTCCATTACGGTCCGAGGGCGGGCGGAAATCGCGGTCGGTCGCGGTGATCGGCAACAGATCATCATCACGGAGATTCCATACGAGACCAAGAAGACGACGATCATCGAACGCATCGCGCAGCTGTATCGCGAAAAGCGCCTGGAGGGAATCGCGGGGGTCACCGACGGGTCCGACCGCCATGGCATGCGGCTGATCGTGGACCTGCAGCGGGGGGCGAACGCCAATGTCCTGCTGAACCAGCTCTACAAGGAGACCCCCCTGCAGCAGAGCTACAGCATCCGGCTGCTGGCGCTGGTCGGCGGCCGCCCGCGCATGCTCTCGCTGCGGGACGTCCTCTACCACTACATCCAGCACCAGAGGGAGGTGGTCCTGCGGCGTACGCGCCACGATCTGGCGAAGGCCGAGCACCGAGCCCACATCCTGCAGGGCCTGCTCATCGCCCTGGACCATCTGGACGAGGTCATCGCCCTGATTCGCTCCAGTCACACCAGGCCCGAGGCCAGTCAGGGACTGCAACAACACTTCGGTCTGTCGGAGATCCAGGCGGAAGCGATCCTGGACATGCGCCTGGCCCAGCTGACCGGCCTGGAGCGCGAACGACTCGAGGCCGAGCTGGCGGAGCTCATGAAGGAGATCGAGTACCTGCGCGCCATCCTCGGATCTGAGCAGCTTCTGCTCAACGTGATCAAGCAGGAACTCGGCGACATTGCCGAGAGGTTCGGGGACGACCGGCGCACCCAGATCGCCGCGGCGGAAGCCGGGGATCTGTCCGCGGAGGATCTGGTTGCCGAGGAGACCGTCGTTGTCACCCTGACCAGGGCCGGATACTGCAAGCGGATCGCGTTGGACACCTACCGCAGCCAGGGCCGCGGCGGCCGGGGCATCGCCGCCCAGCCCACGCGGGAGGACGACTTCGTCACGGATCTGGTGGTACCCAGCACCCACGACTACATGTACTTCTTCACGACGACGGGTCGGGTGCTGCGTCTCCGCGTCTACGAGATCCCGGAGGCCACACGCACCGCGCGGGGCACCGCGGTGGTCAACCTGCTGGCCCTGGCGGATGGCGAGAAGGTTGCCGCCATGATCCACGTGGAGGCCGCGGACGTGGAGCGAGCGTCCACGGAGAACGAGGAAGAGGAGCCCGCCGAGGGTACAGAGGCTGTGGAGGACGACGCCCCGCGCCTCGAGGTCCCAGACGGGGAGCGGTTCGTGCTGCTCTGCACGCGCCGGGGGCGGGTCAAGCGCCTGCGCCTGCGGCAGCTCGCCAGCGTCCGGCGCTCCGGGCTGATCGCCATCGGTCTGGAGGACGGGGACTCCCTCTGCGACGTCCGCCTCTGCTCAGGACAGGACGAGGTCCTGCTCGTCAGCCGGCGGGGACAGGCCGCGCGCTTCCCGGCCCCCGAGGTGCGCCCCATGGGCCGCACCGCGCGGGGTGTCGCCGGGATGCGCCTTGGTCCGGACGACGAGGTCATCGGGATGGCCGTCGTCCAGGCCGGGGCCGACCTACTCACCGTGTCCGAGAACGGTATCGGCAAGCGCACCCCCCTGGAGGGCTTCCCCAGCCACCATCGGGGATCCACCGGGGTGCGTGCGCAGAAACTGAGCTCCCGTACGGGCTACCTGGTGGGGGTGCGGGTCGTCCGCCCCGGGGGAGGGGTCATGCTCATCACCACGCAGGGCACCCTGATCCGCCTGGACGTGGATGCCATCTCGCGGCAGAGCCGCTCGGCGCAGGGTGTGGTTCTCATGCGCGCCAACGCCGGGAACACGGTGGCGGCGCTGGCGTCCATCGCCACCGTGGAGGAGCCGGAGTCCTCAGAGCCCACCTGAGGCCCCCTCCTGGTGGTGTGACCGCTCCCGGGCCGCAATCGGCGTGGCCCCGAGGGCCCGGATCTCCCCCAGCAGGTCGGAGGTCGCCTGCTGGCGCTCCTCGCGGGTGAGGGTGGCGGGATAGGTGCGCGGGGTGCCGAAGCGCACCGTGATCTGCCCGAACAGCCGGTAGCTGCCCATGATGGCACCGGGGACCACGGGCACGCCAGCCTTCGCCGCCAGGAGAACCGCGCCGCCATGAGCGACCTCCAGGCGCGCGAAGCGGGTGCCCTCCGGAAACACTGAGAGGACGTAGCCATCCCGCAGTGCCTGGACGCAGGCCTCAAGAGCGCGGCGATCGTAGTGTCCGCGAGCGATGGGAATGCACCAGCGCGCGATGATGGGCCCCAGGACGGGGTAGCGTAGGACCTCCTTCTTGGCCATGAACTTGATGCGCCGGGGCAGGATTGCCACGTACAGAAACATGTCCAGCGCACTCCGGTGGTTCATGGAGACCACAAAGGAGGTCTCAGGAAGGTTCTCGTTCTCGAGCCGAATCCGAATCAGCCCGCCCAGATAGATCCGCAGCAGTTTACGAGCAGCCAAATACAAGAGTGGAAGCCGCGGCCCGTTCACCGGATCCCTCCCCGCAGACGCAACGCGCACATGCCGCAGCGGAGACTTGCCAACATTCTCTGTGCCGGGGGCAACTCCCTGTTGGCCTTGCGCCCGGGCCCGCCGCCATTGCTGGCCACGGCAGGGGTGGGCTAACATGAGGCGCGGCGGTCCGGGGACGGACCGGGGACCCACGGTTGGAGGTAAAGGACCATGGGGCAGCAGGAGACCGTGGAGACGACATCGCCCACGCCGACAGAAGCGCACGGCACATGGAGACTCAAGAAGGGCCTCGCCGAGATGCTCAAGGGTGGGGTGATCATGGATGTGACCACCCCCGAGCAGGCCCGGATCGCCGAGGAGGCGGGCGCCTGCGCCGTCATGGCCCTGGAGCGCGTGCCGGCAGATGTCCGCGCCGAGGGCGGTGTGGCACGCATGGCAGACGTGGGTGTGGTCGAGCGCATCTGCGCCGCCGTGACGATTCCCGTGATGGGCAAGGTGCGCATCGGGCATTTTGTCGAGGCCCAGGTCCTGCAGGCGGTCGGTGTCGATTACATCGACGAGAGCGAGGTGCTCACGCCAGCGGACGAGCGCTATCATATCCGTAAACACGAGTTCAGCGTGCCGTTCGTATGCGGCGCCAAGGACCTCGGCGAGGCGTTGCGCAGGATAGCCGAAGGCGCGGCCATGATCCGCACCAAGGGAGAGCCGGGTACGGGCAACATTGTCGAGGCCGTGCGCCACATCCGCGCCATGCGGGAGCAGATGCGGCGCGCACGTGGGGCCAGTGACGAGGAACTGGTGGTTCTGGGCAAGGAGTGGGGTGCGCCCCTGGACCTGCTCCAGGAGGTACGCACACTGGGCCGCCTGCCGGTCGTCAACTTCGCCGCGGGTGGGGTGGCCACGCCGGCGGATGCGGCGTTGCTGATGCAGCTCGGCTGTGATGGCGTGTTTGTCGGCTCGGGCATCTTCAAATCCGCGGACCCGCAGCGCTTTGCCAAAGCCATCGTGCGGGCGACCACCCACTACCAGGACGCCAAGCTGTTGGTGGAGGTCAGCCGCGATCTCGGTGTGCCCATGCGCGGCCTGGAGATGGCCACCGTCCCTGATGGTGGGCGTATGCAGGAGCGAGGCCGGTGACCCGGCAGGGGGTCCATGCCGGCGTGCTCGCCCTGCAGGGCGACGTTGCGGAGCATGTGCGGGCGCTCCGTGAGGCGGGTGCGGTCACGGTCCGGGAGGTTCGGCGTCCGGCCGACCTGGAGGGTATCACGGCGCTGGTCCTCCCCGGTGGGGAGAGCACGACGATTGGCCGACTGATGGTCGAATACGGCCTGGACACGGCGATCAGGACGCGCGCCGACTCTGACCTGGCCATTCTGGGTACATGTGCGGGCCTGATCCTGCTGGCGACCGACCTGGAGGGCTCCGAGCAGTTCCGCCTGGGGCTGTTGCCGTGCAGCGTGAGGCGCAATGCGTACGGGCGCCAGGTGGACAGCTTCGAGACGACGCTGGTGGTCCCGGCGCTCTCCGCCCAGCCCATGCCGGCCGTGTTCATCCGCGCACCCCGCGTGCAGGCGGTGGGGCAGGGGGTGGATGTCCTGGCCGAG
>JAKAUG010000173.1 GCA_021827805.1 Bacillota bacterium
GGTCCCGCCCCCCCAATCTCGCCATTCCTCCCGCTTACGGCGCCGGACGCATCCATGCTCGATGCCCCACCACAGCCGCAGCCATGTCCGTCCGCCCCACGGGCTCACACGGTTCCAGATCTCGACGCATGACCACCTCCCAGAACACCCATGCACTGGAAAAGAACCACACCCTTCTCACATGGTGAAGGGGCAGGGCGAGTCGGCGGTTGCGGGCTTGGCCGATCTGGCGGACGCCCACGCATAGGTCCGGTTCAGCCATCATCCCGTTGCCACCCACCACGGCGGCAGGGCGAGGTACTGCAGCGCATGCAGCGCATCTTCTGTTGCCTGGCTCGCTCCCGCCCGGAACGGCGACGCGCCGTCCTGACACCGTCCGGTGGTTCCGAGCAGCCGCGGGCCGATCTGGGCCTGACGCTCCGCAAACGGGGACCGCGAGTGTCGCAGGGTGGCTGTGCGTCACCGGCCTGCGCCCGCCGCCGCCTCTCCGGCGGCCTGGCCGCGGTGGATCGCCTCGAAGAGGTCTTCGGCCTGGACCACGAACGCCCCGGACCCCGCGGCGGCGGCCAGGGCCCGGGCCTCGGCCACGCGGGGGCGCAGGGCGGCGGGCACGGCCACCCGCTCCGTGTTTGGCCAACCGGTGCCAGTGTCTGGGAGGATGGGGATGCCTGCCTCCTCGACCAGCGCGAGGGCGATCCGCCGCAGAAACGCGGGTGCGTCCAACGCCAGGGCCTGTCGTTCTCCGACCAGGAAGACGCGCTGGCCGGCCTCCGCCCAGGCCAGGGCCAGTTCCACGCCCAGCAGGGAGGGGTCGGCCACCACCAGGCCCCCCGCTGCGGACTGACCGAGCAGCTCCCAGGTGGTCAGAGCGTTCGGGCGGGACAGGGCCTCCGCACCGGTGGCCACCACCACCGCCGTTCCGCCGGGGATCGCCGCGGTAGACAGGGCGCACCCCAGGTGGACGGTCACCCCGAGGCGTTCCAGGCGCTCCGCCCAGTGCTGCAAGAGCCGCCGGTGTTCGTGGCGGCGAGGCAGGAGCGCTGCCCGGCGCAGGCGCCCCCCGAGCGCCTCCCCGGCCGAGTACAGGTCCACCTGGGCGCCCGCCTCGGCCGCGGCGATGGCGGCGGCGACACCCGACGGCCCCCCACCCGCGACCAGCACGCGGCCCCCGCCGCGCGCCCGGGGGATCCCCTCCCGGCCCATGTCGGGGTTCACGGTGCAGCGGACCTCGTGCCAGAGGTTCTCCTCCTCGCGGCAGCGGTTGCAGCGGATGCAGGTGCGGATCGCCAGCAGATCGCCAGCCAGGGCCTTGCGACCCCACTGGGCATCCGCCAGGAAGGACCGGCCGACCGCGACCAGGTCGACGCCGGAGGCGAGCACCCGCTCGGCCTGCTCCGGTGTGGCGAGCGAACCCACCGCCGCGACCGGGATGGCCACGCGGCGCCGGACCCGGGCCGCGAAGGCCCAGATGGCGCCTGGGTCCACCAGGTAGGGGGCGGCGGAGGAGGCGCGCCAGGCCGCCCCCGACCCGCCGGACGACAGGCTCAGGTAATCGACCTGGCCATCCCCGGCCAGCGCGGCCGCGATGGCCTCTCCCTCGTCCTGGTCGATTCCGCCGGGCAGACCGTCCCAGCCGTTGAGCCGCACGCCCAGGACCGCTGGGCCGATCTCGGTACGCACCGCCCGCACGACCTCCCGCAGAAGGCGCATGCGCCCGCCGCGATCCTGTCCCCAGTGATCGGTCCGCCGGTTGGTTCGCGGCGAGAGGAACTGGTGCAGCAGGTAGCCGTGTGCCGCATGCAGCTCGATCCCGTCCACGCCCGCCTGCCGGGCCCAGCGGGCCGAGAGCGCGAAGCCCTCCACGACCGCGGCGATCCCATCCGCATCGAGGGCCTCTGGAGGAGCGAAGACCGGTGGCGAGGTGGGAGCGGAGGAAGGGCCATCCTCGCGGCCCGGCGGCAGGGAGGGTCCGTGCGCGACGCCTCCGAGCCACGCGGGGCGCTGCAGTCCCGCGTGGGCCAGCTCCACCACCAGCAGGCTCCCCTCGCGTTGCACGGCCTGGGCCAGACGTGCCCACTTCGGAATCTGCCGTGGTTCGGCCAGGGCGAGCTGGTTCGGCCCCGCCCCGCTCTGGGGGGAGTGCGTGGCCGTATAGCCGGCGACGACCAGACCAGCACCGCCTCGGGCCCGGGCCGCATAGTAGGCGACGACCGCGTCGTTGGGGGTGCCGTCCACCTCCGCCAACTCAACGCCCATCGCGGGTAGGATGATGCGGTTTGACGTCACCGCCGCGCCGATCCGCAAGGGCTGCCCCAGGGAACCCGTCCGCGTGCTCAAACGACACCCCCACGAGAACTCGCCCAGGGCCCCGGGCTTGGCGGCCCCTGCCCAAAGCCTATCCCATCTCCCCGCGCCCGCAACGGCCCTTGACGGCCGCTCTCGACCATGTCAGTCTTGCGTACATGCGAACTGTGAGGGTATGCGAATGAATGGGTTGGATGTGCCCTCGACCATCGCGGAGCTCACCGCGCTGCACCGCCGGGTGCGCGGGATGTTCCTGGAGCGTCGCCGCCAACGCGCCGCGGGCGAGCCGACCCGCCTGCAGGAGTTCACCCTGCTGACGATCCGTGAGCGCGGCGCCCTGCAGGTCTCCGAACTGGTGTCCCTTTTGGACATCTCGCCCGCCACGGCCAGCCAACTGCTGTCGACGATGGAGGACCGGGGCTGGCTCGCGCGGGAGATCCTCGCCACCGACCGGCGCCGGCATCGGGTGGCCCTCACCGAAGCTGGCGAGGAGACGGTGCTCCAGATGGAACGCCGCCGCCAGGAGCGGTTTGCCCGCCTCCTCGCCGGCCTGAGCACGATGGAGCGCGAGCAATTGGTCATCCTGGCCCGGCGTGTGGTCGAGGTGCTCTCCGAGATGCCGGAAGTCTCCCGGGAGGTGCTCTGATCTTGCCCGCCGGGCTGGACCCGTTACCGGACGCGCCGCTTGTGCGTTTGCGCGGGATCACCATGTGGTACGGCCAAGGGGCCGGGGCGGTCCAGGCGCTGGCGGGGGTGGATCTGGACATCCGGCGCGGCGAGATGGTCGCCCTGGTGGGCCCCTCCGGTAGCGGCAAGTCGACGCTCATGCATGTGCTGGGCCTGCTGGACCGTCCCAGCGCGGGGACCTACCAACTCGCCGGACGGGATGTCTCGCGGCTGCGCAGTGGGGCGGCGGCGCGGCTCCGCGGCAGCCAGGTCACCTTCGTCTTTCAGGCCATCCACCTGCTGCCCGCCCTGGATGCGCTCCGCAACATCGAGTTGCCCATGGTGTATGCCCGGATGACCCGGGACGAGCGTGGCCCGCGCGCGCGCCAGATGCTGGAGCGCGTCGGTCTAACGCACCTGGCGCACCGGTACCCGGCCCAGATGTCCGGAGGCCAGGCGCAGCGGGTGGCCATTGCCCGCGCGGTGGCGCCCGGTCCGCACCTTCTGCTGGCCGATGAGCCCACCGGAGCCCTGGACCAGAGGTCTGGGCGCACGGTCCTGGCCCTGTTCCAGGACCTGCACCGCCAGCTCGGTCTGACGATCGTCCTGGTTACGCACGAGCCCACGGTGGCGCAGCACGCCGAGCGCATCATTCGGTTGGAGGACGGGCGCATCACCGAGGACGCGCGCGTGGCCGAGCGCCTGTGGGCCGAGGGGGAGAACGCTGCCGCGCGCACGACGGCCGAAGGGCAGGGAGGACCCGCATGAACGCGTGGACCATCGCACTGGACTCCATCTGGCACCACAAGCTCAGAAGCGCGCTCACGGCGCTTGGGATCGTCATCGGCGTCTTCGCCGTGGTCACCCTGACCTCGCTGGGCGCCGGCGTGCAGCGCTACATCAGCGGCCAGTTCAACAGTTTCGGGGCGGACCTGATCACCGTCCTGCCCGCCCCGCCCGGTGCCCAACAGCGTCTGGACGCCGCCTCCCACGGTGGCCATGCGGTTGGTGGGCACGTCGGCGGCTTCGGTCAGGCGCCGAGCACGCTCACCGTTGCCGACGCGCAGGCCATCGCGGCTCTCAAGGGCGTGACGGCCGTCGCCCCGGTCGTCCAGGCGCCGGCCCAGGTGTCTCAGGGGTCCACGGACGCGCCGGCCAGCTCAGTTCTCGGCACGACGGCGTCCTACTTCGCGATTCAGAGCCTGAAGTTCGCCGCGGGGGGCGTGACGGGTGGCCTTGCTTCTGGTGCCGTCCTTGGGCACGAGGTGGCCAGCACGCTCTTTGGCACATCCGCTCCGGTCGGCCAGTCGGTCGACGTCGGCGGCAAACCATACACGGTCCTGGGGGTCCTGGCGGCCGCCGGTACCGGGCTCGGAGGGGATCCAGACCGCACGGTCTACATTCCCGTCGCCGCCGCGCTGACGCTGGCGGGGACCACGCGCCTCTCCGAGATCGTGGTCGAGGCCGACGGCAACGCCAACGTGCCGGCCGCCAGCGCCGCGGTGCAGCGGCTGCTCGACCAGCGCCACACCGTGAAGGACTTCGCGGTCGTGACGGCGGGGCAGATCCTGGCGACCATCAGCAGCACGCTGAGCGTGATCACCTCCGTGCTGGGAGGCATCGCGGCGATCTCTCTGCTCGTGGGTGGTATCGGCATCATGAACATCATGCTGGTGACCGTCACCGAGCGCGTCCGCGAGATCGGGACCCGCAAGGCCCTGGGCGCCCGGGATGGCGATATCCTGGTACAGTTCCTGGTGGAGGCGGTCCTGCTGGCCGTCCTGGGGGGGCTGGTGGGCACCGGACTCTCCGCCCTGGCCGGGCGGATCGTCGGGCAGATCGTCCACTTCGCGATCGGGCTGACCCCCTGGTCGGTGCTCGCGGCCCTGGCGTTCTCCATTGGGGTGGGCGTGCTGTTCGGGGTCCTGCCGGCGATGAACGCCGCGCGCCTGATGCCCGCCGAGGCGTTGCGCAGTGAGTGAGGACGCACGTCCCCCAAGCACGGCGGCAGGGAGGGAGGAATCCCGGTGCGGCCAGTGCCTGGACCGGATGCGTCCGAGGGTCTCGATGACGCGGGCGGGGAGAGGGAGAAGGCCAGCCCGTTCTTCCGCGCTCACGCCGCCGCATATGCCACCTCGGCTTCTCACGCCAGCGGCAGCGATCTGACCGCACTGTTGGCCGCGCTTGATCTCCACGCCGGCCAGCACGCGGCCGACATCGCCACGGGCACCGGGCACACCGCCATGGCGCTGGCGGAGCGCGGCCTGGAGGTTGTGGGACTGGATCCGACCCCGGAGATGCTCGCCGAGGCGCGACGCCTGGCGCTGGGCCGGGGCCTTGAGCCGTACCTCCGCTGGATCTGCGCGGCCGTTGAGGCCATGCCCCTGCCCCCAGGCGCCTTCGATGTGGTCACCTGCCGTCGGGCGGCGCACCACTTCGCCGACGTGGGCGCGGCGGTGGCCGCCATGGCGCGGCTGCTGGTGCCGCGCGGACGCCTGGGCCTCAGCGACATGTGCCCCGAGCGGGACATCGCGCCGGCTGTGAATGAACTGGAGCGGCTGCGCGACCCCACCCACCGTCTGGCCCTCACGGAGGAAGAGTGGAGGGTCGCGCTCGAGGGGGCTGGGCTGCGGGTCGAGGCCTGGCAACTGCTTGAGGAGCGGATCACCCTGGAGGCCTGGCTGAGCCCGGTCTCGGCCGCTGGGACCGAGGCGGCGGCGATCCGCGCGGCCCTGGGCCGGCTGCCGGAGGATGTGCGCGTCTCTCTGACGGGGGGGCAGCCGGCGGGGTGGGTGAAGCGCCGTCTTGTTGCCGTGGCCCTCCGGCCCTAATCTTGGGCAGCGCCGTCTCGCAGAGCGGGGCCCGGCCGGCCGGCACAGCGAGCTCCCTCCGCGGCCGCCCCACGGCACCTGGGAAGAGGGTGGGTTGTGGCGATCCTCGAGGTCTTGGCGGCGGTCGCTCTCGGGCTCGCGACCGCCGCGCTGCTGCACCCGCAAGCCAGCGTACAGATC